>JAPKEA010000405.1 GCA_028822275.1 Planktomarina sp.
CATGCAGCATGGTATGCTGAGCCTGGAAAATATCTAGTATCACCTAAGAATTTGGACTGCCTTTCAGGCACAATTACTTTGGCACAGGGTGCAATCAGTGCTAATGTACGACGTTTTATCGGTATTGGATCTTGCTTTGAATATGACCTGTCTATGTGTGACCTTTCTACTGAAACACCTCTAAACCCAACATCCCCCTATGCCGCCGCCAAGGCTGCCGCCTATTTTTCTTTGTCCCAAGCCTTTATCGCTGTTGGCATGGAATTTGGTTGGTGCCGCCTGTTTTATCTTTATGGAGAAGGCGAAGACGCGAGGCGTTTTGTTCCATACTTACGTGCGCAACTGGAAAAAGGCGAACCAGCACATCTGACGGGCGGTAAACAAATTCGAGATTTTATGGATGTACAGGATGCTGGATTTGCTATTGCACATGCAGCGATTAGTTCTTGCCAAGGGGCAATAAATATATGTTCGGGCCAACCAATTAGCATTCGTCGACTGGCGGAGCAAATTGCTAATGAATATGGTCGCAGCGACCTCCTGAAATTTGGAACTCGAGCTGATAATCAGGTTGATCCACCACGTGTCGTTGGTGTTCCAACTTCCCTAACTTAATATAAATGAGAAATTAAATGAGTAACCCTAGTACAACCCGCATTTTATATCGACAAACACAATTGCCAATCTTCCAGAACCGGATGTATGACAGCAAAGCCGAAGCAATAAACTGCCCCAAAGGGGACATTGAACTGGTCGAAGATTTACAAAGTGGCTTAGTGCAAAATGCAGCGTTTCAACCTGAATTGATGGTTTATGATGCATATTACCAAAACGAACAGGCCACTAGCACACTTTTTCAATCGCATCTTGATGAGATAGCAGATCTCGTTCAAGATACGATGGGCTGCGATGAATTGGTCGAGGTAGGCTGTGGCAAGGGTTACTTCCTTGAGAAATTACTAGACCAAGGGGTTGGTATTGTTGGGTTTGATCCAACCTATGAAGGAGAGAATCCACGGGTGACGCGCGACTACTTTGGCCCTGATTTGGGAATTTCTGGCAAAGGGTTAATTCTGCGACATGTGCTGGAGCATATTTATGATCCGATCGCCTTTTTACATCAGTTGGCTCAGGCCAATGGCCGGCAGGGGCTTGTCTACATCGAAGTGCCCTGTTTTGATTGGATTTGTAAAAATCGTGCGTGGTTTGATATATTTTATGAACACGTAAACTACTTTCGCTTGACGGATTTCAAACGTATGTTTGGCCGCATAGTTCATGCAGATTGGGTATTTGGTGGGCAGTATCTGGCAATTGTTGCCGATCTAGCCACACTTCATGACCCAAAGATTAACAATGAAGATCGTGCTACTTTTCCTGATAACTTTAGTATTGTGATTCCAGCCAAGTCCCAGGCTGACAAAATTATTGTATGGGGTGGAGCATCAAAAGGGGTTATTTTTTCCTTATTGTGTGAACGTGCTGGGTTTCCTGTTGCAAACGTGATTGATATAAACCCAGCCAAACAGGGGAAATACCTTGCGGCAACTGGGCTACAGGTGCAATCACCAAAGCAAGCTTTGGCGGATGTACCTTATGGCTCCACCATATATGTGATGAACCCAAATTATCTTGAGGAAATTCGGCTCTTTTCACAGAATAAATATAATTATGTTGAGATGAGTAATGACTGAGTTTGAAAAAGAAGTAGCCCAACGGCTGGATGCCACGCGGAAAAACAGAGAAATGTGTAAGAATGCAGCAAGCTTTCTAAGTGCTTCTACACAGCCACAATATTCTTACAATTTCTTTTGGCAGGGCCGCCCAATCATCCAGTACCCACAAGATATTGTCGCCCTGCAGGAACTGATTTGGAGCATTAAGCCCGACCTGATTATTGAAACGGGTATTGCCCACGGTGGCTCGCTAATCTTCAGCGCCTCCATGCTGGCTCAGCTTGATATGGCTGATGCGATTGAAGCTGGTACAAAGATTGACCCACGCCAGTCAAACCGCAAGGCTTTAGGGATCGATATTGATATACGCGCCCACAACCGTGCGGCGATAGAGGCGCATCCAATGGCATCACGTATTCAGATGATCGAAGGGTCAAGCATTGATTTGGAAGTGATCGAACAGGTCAAATCAATTGTGACTGGCTATGCGAAGGTTTTGGTCTGTCTAGACAGCAATCACACTCATGCCCACGCCCGTGCCGAACTGGAGCTTTATGCGCCGCTGACAAGCGTTGGCAGTTACTGTGTAGTTTTCGATACAGTGATAGAGGATCTACCCGCCGAGATGTTTCCCGAACGTCCCTGGGGTCCTGGTGATAACCCCAAAACAGCGGTTTGGGATTATTTAAAAACTCATCCAGAATTTGAGATTGATAAAATGATCGATAATAAATTATTGATCTCGGTTGCGCCTGAAGGCTATCTAAAGCGAATTTCTTGACGGTTATGCGCGTCTTAGTTGAAATTACTCAAGAGGTCTAAAATGCCACGAGTTAGCATAGGTGTGCCAGTCTATAATGGGGCCAGCCTAATTTATGAAGCATTAGATTGTATCGCCTCTCAAAGTTTCAATGATATTGAAGTCATCATTTCTGACAACGGTTCAACTGACGGTACAAGCGAAATTTGTGCAGATTTTGCTGCAAAGGATAGCCGTTTTAAGCATATTCGCCATGATACGACCATGGATGTTATGTTGAATTTTGCGTTTGTCCGCGATCAAGCAAAATCACCGCTGTTCATGTGGCGCGCTTATGACGATCTATCGTCACGGAACTACATTGAAGAGCTGGTGAAAGTTTTTGATCAAGCACCAGGAACTTTATTAGCAGTTGGAAATGTCAGCCAAGAATCTGATGGGAAAAAGCGCAATAAATTGTATTCTTACAATGTAAGAGATGAGCGCCTTCG
>JAPKEA010000039.1 GCA_028822275.1 Planktomarina sp.
CTCTGCTTGAAGGGTGAGGAAAACCAGTTCGATTATGATGTCAAACATATGCACTTGACAGAAATGCCTCTCATGGCGGCAGTTTCATTAGTCCCTATCCTGGACGCGACAGAAGTGGTGCGGACGGCAAGTAGTAGCACGGCACATGATATTGATACTGATATGATGTTACAAATATTTGCAAAGCAGCTTAGCAAAAATGGCGGAACAATTAAGACTAACCAAAAAGTAACTGCTATTGAAAAAATAAAACACGGCTGGCGTGTTCACGTAAAAACAGGCACCTTTGAAACACGCCAGCTGGTTAATGCGGCCGGAGCTTGGGGCGATGAAATTGCCGAAATGGCAGGTATTCCAAAGATTGGCCTAACACCGTTTCGTCGCAGCGTTGCGAGACTGAACGCACCTGGCGGGCACGACGTACAAAACTGGCCAGTTTTATTTGGCCCGGGAGAACGATGGTATGCAAAACCTGATGCAGGTGGCCTTATTGTTTCTTTGGCTGAAGAGACACCCAGCCCGCCTATGGACGCGTGGCCACATGACATGGATTTAGCAGAGGCATTGGCTCGATACCAAGATTACGTGACAGAGGACGTAACCCGCCCTGTGGCCTCTTGGGCAGGACTTCGTACATTTGCTCCAGACAGAAATTTGGTACTGGGCCCAGCCCCTCAAGATAACAGTTTTATATGGTGCGTTGGACAGGGCGGTTACGGTTTTTTCACAGCCCCCGCTGCCTCACGTTTCGTTACAGACTTGGTAATCGGTAACACCCCCGAATATCCTGCCGAAGTGATTGCAGAACTAAGCCCAGATCGCTTTAGAATCTAGCACACAGTGTTGTGATAAAACTTGAATATTGAAGCCAGTTAATCATTTACGCTAAAAAATACTTAGCCATCAACACGAATGCTAGCATTTTTTGGGTCATACGGGCTGTCAACAACCACTTCGCAATCCCACAGCTGATCCATGATTTTTACCTGTAATTTGGTGCCAGGAACAGCCGACTCAGGGGTCACATAGCCCATCCCTATAGATTTCTCATAATGAACTGAGTACCCACCCGATGTAAGACGTCCAACGCGTGTATTACCGTCATAAAGAACTTCGCGGCCCCAAGGATCAGCGTCTTCTGGTCCATCAATCAAAAGCGTACAACATTTCACACGAATGCCTTTAGCTTCCATCTGATCTTTACCATGAAACTCTTTAGAGAGGTCCACAAAACGCGGTAAGTCTGCCTCCAATGGTGTCGCATCACGGCCTAATTCATTACCGAATGCGCGGTATGATTTCTCTTGCCGCAACCAATTTTGAGCCCGTGCGCCAACCAACTTCATATCATGTTTTGCACCAGATTCTTCAAGCAAATCAAAGAGGTAATTTTGCATCTCCATTGGGTGATGCAATTCCCATCCTAATTCACCAGTGTAGGCGACACGGATCGCATTCACCGGACACATGCCCAATTCGATCTGTTTAGCAGAAAGCCACGGGAACCGCTTATTCGACAAAGCAGTTTTTGGATCCGCGTCACTGATTATCGCTGTCAAAACATCGCGTGACTTCGGACCTGCGATTGCAAAAACACCCCACTGCGTTGTGACGTCTTGCATCTCTATACGGCCGAATTCAACTTCTTTATCTTCAATAGCCTTTTTAAGATAATCCCTATCATAGGCAGTCCAAGCACCAGCAGAAACAAGGTAATATTCCTGCTCAGATAGTCGTACAATTGTGTATTCCGTCCGTGTCGTCCCGTGCGAGGTCAGCGCATAAGTCAGATTAATCCGACCAATACGGGGTAATTTATTACAGGTGAACCAATCTAAAAATTCTGTCGCACCCGGCCCTTTGACGATGTGCTTTGTAAACGCTGTTGCATCGATTAAACCCACACCTTCACGGATAGATTTGGCCTCTTCAACAGCATGCTTCCACCACGCACCCCTGCGGAAACTACGAGCGGTTTCATCAAAGTTTTCAGGAGCATTTAGTGGGCCATAGTAGTTAGGACGTTCCCAGCCATTTACCCAACCAAATTGTGCACCACGTATTTTTTGACGGTCATAGGCCGGAGCCGTACGAAGCGGGCGAGCAGCCGGACGCTCTTCATCAGGGTGATGCACAACATAAACGTGATCATAGCATTCTTCGTTTTTGCGTGCGGCAAATTCTGTAGTCATCCAATCGCCATACCGTTTTGGATCTAGGCTTGCCATATCAATTTCAGCCTCACCGTCCACCATCATTTGCGCCATGTAGTAGCCAGTCCCACCAGCCGCCGTAATACCAAAGCTAAAGCCTTCTGCCAGCCACATATTGCGCAAACCGGGCGCAGGACCAACCAATGGGTTCCCATCAGGTGTATAGCAAATTGGACCGTTAAAATCGTCTTTTAATCCACTGTCTTCGCATGATGGGATACGGTGTATCATCGCCATGTATTGCTCTTCAATCCGGTCAAGCACCAAGGGAAATAAATCAGCCCGGAAACTATCTGGTACACCATGTTCAAAACGTGCAGGCGCATTTTTCTCATAAACGCCCAAAATCCAGCCTCCACGTTCCTCTCGCACATAGCTTTGTGCATCAGCATCCCTAATAACTGGATGCTCCGGATTACCCGCGGCACGCCATTCAACCAAAGACGGATCCTGCTCCATTACAATGAATGTATGCTCAACCGGGATAGCTGGCATTTTGATACCCAGCATTTTTGCTGTGCGTTGAGCGTGATTGCCGGAAGCCGTAACAACATGTTCAGCCGTGATAACGACTTGGTCTTCAGACGGTATAAGATTACCACCCTTTTCCACCATCTTGGTGCAAGTGACTTCCCAATGCGTGCCAGTCCAATGGAATGCGTCCGCCTGCCATTTTCGCTCAATCGTTACACCATGCTGCCGTGCACCTTTAGCCATTGCCATGGTCACATCAGCAGGATTAATATAACCGTCCGTTTCATGATAAATTGCGCCTTTGAGATCATCTGTTCGGATCAATGGCCATTTAACTTTGATTTCTTCAGGCGTCATGAATTGGTAAGGAACACCGCAAGTTTCTGCCGTCGACGCATAGAGCCGATATTCATCCATACGCTCTTCAGTTTGCGCCATTCGTAGATTACCAACAACCGCAAATCCAGCGTTTAACCCCGTTTCAGCCTCCAAGCTTTTGTAAAAATCGACTGAATATTTATGAATATGCGTTGTAGCATAAGACATGTTAAAGAGTGGAAGAAGGCCAGCGGCATGCCAAGTTGAACCCGACGTCAATTCATCTCGTTCTATCAACATTGTATCCCATCCGCGCTTACCCAAGTGATAAGCAACAGAAGTACCAACAGCACCACCACCAATAACCAAAGCTTTTACATGCGTTTTCATATCAAACGGCTCCTTTGAACGTTGCTTCTTGTTAGACTGGTTTTGCATCGCTTTTCAAAGTCCCGCCGACCTACCATTTACAAAAACCGACCTCGCAACATTTTTTACCCAATAGAAGCGCCTATTTGAGTATTGATATGCAACCTAAATAATTCATTTAGTTTTAAGAATACAAAATTACAACATTTCAAATACAATGCTTCTTATCAATAAGACTTTGCATTGGTCTCTTCTCAAGGCTTTGCATCTGTGTAAAAAGAGATCGATGAAGTCGCGTCTTATAGAGCGACGTTTTTGGGGTGGACATAGTTATCTTAAATACAGTCTACATTAGGGCCATTTTAACCCTATCGCTGATGCTCTGCACCAGCTTAGCGCTTGCACAAAATTATACCCGCGGGCCTGTGACAAACTTACCAATACCACGTTTCGTTTCGCTAAAAGCCAGTGAAGGAAACATACGCCGGGGGCCTTCACTAAGCCACCGTATCGATTGGGTTTTAAAGCACCGCAACATGCCCCTGCAAGTGATCGCAGAGTATGGTCACTGGCGCAAAGTCCAAGATTTTGAGGGAGCTGGTGGGTGGATACACTACTCTTTACTATCCGGAACACGTAGCATTTTGGTCCAAGTAGATATGCTTGACGTCCTAAATAGGCCTAAACTCAACGCGCAAATTCGAGCACGTCTTGAGCGAAATGTAGTAGCCCGACTTAGCACTTGCACAAAAGAATGGTGCGAAATTACGGCTGATGGGCATAAAGGATGGGTTAATAGAAGACTTCTTTGGGGTGTAACCTTGGAAGAAAAATTTGAATAAAAGTTTTATAAACTTCGGTTTTTCAGCAAAGCCGTAGCATCGGGCATGCGCCCCCTAAACCTTAAATACAAAAGCTCTGCATCCTCACTGCCACCTTTTGACAAAATATGCTCATATAATGCTTCCGCGCGTTCAGGATCGAAGGCGTCTCCAGCCTCCTCAAAAGCCGCGAATGCGTCAGCGTCCATAACCTCTGACCACATATAGCTATAGTAGGCACTTGAATAACCATCTCCAGCAAAAACATGGGCAAAGTGCGGTGTCGCATGGCGCATTCCAATGGCAGGCGGCATTCCAATCTTGGACAACACCTCCGCTTGACGCTTCATTGGATCAACTGGAGCCTCTCCTTCATGGAAGTCCAAGTCGACCAAAGCAGACGCCACATATTCAACAGTTTTAAATCCCATATCAAAAGTGGATGCATCCAACATACGGGTAAGCAGCTTCGGTGGAATCACGGCGCCTGTTTTCGCATGCGTTGCAAATTTCTGCAAAACTTCTGGTACTTCGAGCCAGTGCTCATAAAGCTGGCTAGGCAATTCCACAAAATCACGTGCAACTGATGTCCCAGACACTGCCGAATAATCAACATCACTCAAAATCTGATGCAAAGCATGGCCAAATTCATGGAACAAAGTGTGCGCGTCATCAAACGATAACAACGCCGGCGCAGCACCTGAAGGTTTCGCAAAGTTACAAACGTTTATCACAATTGGAAAACGCTGAGTTGGTTTTTTGCGCTGACTTTGAAGTGCGGAACACCATGCCCCCGAACGCTTTGAACTCCTAGCAAAATAATCACCAATAAATAGAGCCAAATGCTTACCATTGCGCGTGACTTCCCAAGCGCGTGCATCACTGTGGTAGAGTGGTACGTCTACCTGTTTGAACTCCAGTCCAAATAACCGATTTGCACAGTCAAACGAAGCAGCTATGATCTGATCTAACTGTAAATAAGGCTTCAGCTCAGCTTCATCCAAGTCATGTTCCAATTGGCGACGCTTTTGGGCGTAGTAGCGCCAATCCCAAGGCTGAAGTGGACCAGTTCCACCCTCATTTAACATTATTTCTTTCAAAACTTCCGCGTCGCCATCCGCTCGTGCCTTCGCTGGAATCCATACCTGCATTAGCAGATCACGCACACGTTTGGGCGTTTTGGCCATCTCAGTATCAAGTTTAAAATCAGCAAAACTGGCAAAACCCAATAATGATGCACGTTCATGGCGCAGGGCCAATGTTTCGCCAGCAATAGCGCGGTTATCGGTTTCACCATTATTTGCACCGCGAGCTGCCCAGGCTTTATAGGCAATTTCACGAAGGTCACGACGGCCAGAGAACTCGAGAAACGGTACAATAAGGGAGCGTGAAAGAGTCACCACCGGCCCTTTTGCACCTTTTTCAACACCCGCTGCTTGCGCCACTTGCAGCACAAAATCAGGCAGCCCTACGAGATCATCAGGTCCCAAGGCCATGAACCAAGTTCGTTCATCAGAAAGTAAGTTTTGTGTAAAATTTGTGCCCAAGCTTGCCAATTGTGATTTAATATCAGCCATCCGCGTTGCTTGCACACCCACGAGCAACGCCCCAGCGCGAACAAAACTACGGTGGGTCAACATTAGGACGCGCTCTTGCTCTTTAGTCAACTTTAGCGCTTTCCGGCTATTCCAAAGTGCTTCAATACGCGCAAAGAGTTTTGCGTTCGAAGCAACTGCAGAGGCGTATGCAGAAAGCTTAGGGGCAAACTCTCGTTGTAATTTTTCCCGCACAGGCGTGCTGTCAGAGCCAGCTAAAGTGTAAAAAACTGAAGCCACTTGCTCAAGCAACGCCTCAGCTTCTTCTTGTGCATCGATTGTATTCTCAAAAGTTGGTGCTTGCGGGTCGTCTGCAATTTTTGCAATTCCATCCAAGGCGATATCTAGTGCCATCTCCATTGCAGGAGCAAAATCAGCATCTTCAATTTGATCGAACGGCACAAGGCCAAAAGGGGTGGTCCAAGTTTCAAGCAAAATCATAGTGTGGCTTTCAGAAAGAATTATTTGAGGAGTAACAAATTGGACAATCAGCATGCTGGCTTGTCGACAAAATGCGGGTCTCTACGTCAAGTATATTAAAAATTGCCAGTTTACCACGCATAGTTGTACCAGCACCTAGAATATACTTGAGTGCCTCCGCCGCCATTAAGCTGCCAATCACACCTGGCAACGCTGCGAAGACACCGGCCTGCGCACAGCTTGGAGCCAGTTCTGGAGTAGGCGCACTAGGAAAAATACACTGGTAACAAGGGCCACCCCGGGCCGGATCAAATAGGGCGACCTGCCCTTCCCATTGGCTCAATGCACCACTAACCAGCGGGATAGATTGAGCGACGCAGGTCTTATTCACCAAATATCTCGTCTCAAAATTATCAGTGCCGTCCAGCACAATATCATATTGCGAGACTAATTCGGTGGCTATTTCGTCCGTCAAACGTTGCTGATACGTATTAACAGCAACATAAGGATTAATATCACGCAAAGTTTGGGCTGCAGATGTTACCTTTGCTAGGCCTATGTCCGCATCGCGGTGGATCACTTGCCGCTGTAAATTCGACGCATCGACAACGTCGTCGTCAATAATACCAATAATACCAACGCCCGCCGCTGCCAGATACTGCAAGGCTGGTGATCCGAGGCCTCCCGCGCCGATCACCAGTACCCGAGCCCGGCGCAAACGCATCTGACCTACGCCGCCAATCTCAGGCATAACAATATGCCGTGCGTATCGTTCTAGTTCAGTTTCGGACATTTGATCGCTGATTACCTCAGGCTCCCGCTTAACAGCTTGACGCAATCGTTGCAGGCCTTGGCCATATATCCGGACAATCAAAGTTATAGCGGCGAGCAAAGCCCATAGCTGCCATGAACCTCCAGTATTCAAACGCACTGAATGATTTTCAGGCAGGATAAGATGACCGACCATCACCAAAGTAAGAACCCCACCGATCATCACCCACCTCTGACGGCTTGGGGTCTTCATAAAGATACCGATACACCAGATAACCAGACAGATTGTACCAACAAATATCATTAATTTATACCAGTCGAGCCGAACCCACCTTGACCACGAACAGTTCCATTCAGAATTTCGACCTCTGAAAAGTCAGCTTGGACGGCTGGCGCCACAACCATTTGGGCAATGCGATCACCATGCATCACCACGAAAGAATCTTGGCCTACATTCAACAAGATTATGCCCAAGGGTCCACGGTAATCGCTGTCGATCGTACCAGGCGTATTTGCAACTGTGATGCCATATTTTAAACAAAGTCCCGACCGAGGTCTAATCTGCACTTCGAAACCTATTGGAATTGCCAATCGCAAACCAGTGGAGATCAATGCCCGCGCACCGGGGTTTATTTTAACTGACCCACTATTACTTAAGTTTGCTTTCAGGTCTGCGCCGACTGCGCCTGCTGTTTCATAACGAGGCAATCCTAAAGTCTGGTCAGCGCCATCGTCCCAAGAAAATGTTATTTGAGGTCTCATTTCAAATCCTGTGCAATGCGCAGAGCAAGCCTTTTTGCCACACCCTCCTTGGGCATCTCATCCCAAGCCTCAGCACCGTTAACATCAATCAAAGTCACAGTATTTTTCTGTCCACCCATTACACCAGTGTCAGAAGATACATCATTTGCCACAATCCAATCGCAGCCCTTCCGCAATCGCTTCGCGGTCGCATTCTTTACGATGTATTCTGTTTCCGCAGCAAAGCCCACTACCAATCGAGGTCTATGCACTCCCTTGGAAAGGTCAGCTAGAATATCTGGGTTCTCAGCAAACTCTAGATTAGGCAAAGATCCCGACGTCGTTTTTTTCATTTTCTGATCATGAACACTAGCCATACGCCAATCTGCAACTGCAGCCGCACAAACAGCAACATCTACAGGTAAAATAGATTGCACAGCTTGCAACATTTCTACAGCTGTCTGAACCCGATGAATTTCAACCCCCAAGGGTGAAGCGACATCTGCAGGGCCAGTCACAAAACTTACACGCGCACCCAAATCGCGCAGAGCCTCGGCGATTGCAGTCCCCTGCGCACCAGACGACCTATTAGCGATGTAGCGCACAGGGTCTATAGGCTCATAGGTTGGACCCGATGTCACAAGGGCATGTTTGCCTTGAAGTGGACCCACTTTAAAAAACTCATCAACTGCGCGCAATATTTCAGTTACTTCAGCCATCCGGCCATAACCAAACTCACCACACGCCATCACGCCCTTGTTTGGGCCAATCACACGCACGCCATCCTCACGCAACTGTGCTAGATTGCGGCATGTTGTCGGATGTTCCCACATACGGACGTTCATTGATGGCGCAATCATCACAGGAGTGTCAGTGGCCAACAAAAGAGTTGACGCCAAATCATCAGCAAAACCGTTTGCCATCTTCGCTACCAAATTTGCGGTACCTGGCGCGACAAGGACAATATCGGCAGAGCGTGACAACTCGATATGTCCCATCTCAGCCTCATCTGTCAGATCAAAAAGATCTGTGTACACTCTATGCTCAGCGAGAGCCGAAACTGACAAGGGTGTAACAAATTCGTGAGCGGCCTTAGTCATCACTGGGATCACACTTTGACCCTGATCACGTAATCGGCGTATCAATTCAGGAATTTTTACAGCGGCTATACCACCAGAAATAACCAATAAGATCGTTTTCGCATCCATAATCAATAGTTACGCAGCCAAGCCCTGCTCTGCAAGACCCAGCACGTGATGCTGCTTAATGGAAAAATGCACCGGCTTCTGGCATTTTCTCATCCAGAGTCGCCCGCATTTTGCGAAACGCCGCAGCTTCTACCTGACGGATTCTTTCTTTAGACAGCCCCATCTCCGTTCCAAGGCTTTCCAACGTCCGAGGCGCTTCGATCAACTTTCTCTCCCGGATGATGTACTGCTCGCGTTCACTCAAACATGCCATCGCTTGAAGCAACCAATCGCGCAATGCAGCCTGATCATGATCTACCTCGACGCAAGAAGCACCCTGAGCATTTTCATCTTCCAGTGTATCAATCCATTCACGACCTTCATCTTCACTCGACTGAGTTGCGTTCAAAGAAAAATCTGAACCTGATAGACGTCCATCCATCATTACAACATCATGCAATGGAACACCCAAATCTTGAGCTATTAACTGTTGTATTTGATGACGATCGAGTGCCTCCCCATCATTACTAGCATCTCGTTCTAGCCTTGCCTGCACTCTTCGCATATTAAAAAATAAAGATTTTTGAGGGCTGGTCGAGCCAGTCCGCACCATTGACCAATTCCGCATTACATACTCTTGAACTGAAGCTTTGATCCACCAAACTGCATAGGTAGAAAACCGGACACCGCGATCTGGGTCAAACTTGTCTGCAGCTTTCATTAGGCCTAATCCCGCTTCTTGGATTAGATCCCCCATTGGAGCACCATACCTTTTAAATTTAGCTGCTTGAGAAATTGCTAAACGCATATAAGCGTTAATTAATCGGTGAAGACTTTTCTCACAGCGCTCATCCCGCCAAGCATATGCGAGCTTCAATTCCGTTTCTGCGTCTAGCATTTCTGCCTTCATTGCTGTTCGGGGTAAAAAATTTTCAATTTGTACATTTAAAGGCATGGCGATCTCCCCAGGTCATGTCTAAAAAACACTTGTTATAATTAATAATACGTGGACCAATCAAATTTGGATCACTTAGGTGGAATATGAAAACAGAAAATTATATATCAGCTGTAACATTGGTCGTTGGCGGAACTAACTCTGGAAAATCTCAGTTTGCTGAAGACTTGATAGTTCAATCTGGCAGACCCCGTCGATACATCGCAACAGCCCAAGCCTGGGATGCTGAAATGCGTGCAAAAATTAAATCACATCAGGTGCAGCGCGGAACAAACTGGAAAACGGTTGAGGTACCTTTAGAGGTTGAAGCCGCTCTCTTGGAAGCACAGCCTAGCGAGATTATACTGCTCGACTGCGTTACGCTTTGGTTGAGTAACCTTATGATGGACGGTCGAGATATTGAAAAATCATTTAGCTCACTGAGCGCAGCGCTGCAGCGCGCACCTTGCCCAGTGATAATTGTCAGTAATGAGGTGGGGCAAGGAATAATACCAGACAACGCCATGGCACGCACATTTATGAAACATCAAGGGCATCTTAATCAACTCTTGGCCTTACATGCCGAAGAAGTTTATTTTGTTACCGCCGGTCTACCTCAAAAGCTGAAAGGTGCATAATGACTGATTGGTTTTGGGTCAGGCATGGACCAACACATGAAAAAACGTTTGTAGGCTGGCGCGATGTACCTGCGGATCTCTCAGACCAGGCGCTAATCGATCGCATTGCAGCATACTTACCAGACGATGCTGTGGTCGTATCCTCTGACCTGAACCGCGCTATTTCGACAGCAGACGCGTTGGGAAAAAGCCGCAAACGATTACCTCATGAGCCTAATTTTAGAGAATTCAATTTTGGTGATTGGGACGGGCGGCACTTCAGTGACGTAGCCAAGACCGACCCGCAACTGAGCCGTCAGTACTGGGAACAGCCCGGCGATGTCGTGGCACCTAATGGTGAGAGCTGGAACATGGCAGCTGCTAGGGCACGCCCTGCAGTTGACCGCCTGACAAGATCTCATCCAAGTGTTATCGCCGTTGCACATTTTGGAATTATTCTCACGCAAGTTCAAAGAGCGTCGAGTGCCCTACCTTATGATTGTCTCGCGCATAAAATTGATAATTTTAGCATCACGCATTTAAAAGAAAATAATGGCGGATGGACTGTCGAATGCATCAATTACCTGCCCTAACATCAAGGGCACTTGATATTCTGAAAAAAGAAAAAGTCCAAAAAATTTCGTCGGTAGGTTAGACTAAAACTAAAAAAGCACATAGCGTTACCGCAAATAGCTTTCACATGCACATAAGCGCAAAGTGTCATCCGCCTCGTACAAGCCGAAAAACTGCTGCTGCGGCCCAGCCAGCAAAAATCGCAATCGCTAGTGACATTAGTCCATAATAAACTGGATGCTCATGCGCGAGATTATAAAGCCAACGTCCAATTCCGACTTTACGCACATCGATACTAGTTTGGTGGGTTGCTATGACTTTGCCACTACGCGTCAAAAAAATGCGCGCCGTGTATTCACCTTCAACCAAGTTAGCAGGTAGGCGAACGGATGATGAGAACAATGTATCGTCTTGGAGCACCACCGCATTAGGTAATGTTTGGTAAAGACCTAGGTTTTCACGAATACGTGACACAGCCTCTGCGAATACGGTAGGATCATCAACAGCCACTGGCGCACCAACTAAACGGATCATCTGTGGAACAGAAATCTTATAGCGTAAGTCTTCAACTTTGCTAACAACTTCAGAGAATGATCCCGTGGTTGCAACAGCATAAAAGTTTGGAGCAAGATCCACCGTAACTGAATCTACATTAACCCAAATACCCAGCCGCTTTTCTTTGCGTCGCACTGTTACCGGTGCCAGCGGGCTCGCGACAGTGATAGCAACTTCTAGAGGAGTATCTTTACCTAAAGTTTCACCATGTTTTACGGCACCGAAGATCAAAATATCTGAGCCATCAAATAAAGCAGTAATTCCAATTTTATCCTTAGACAGACCAAGAACAATTTCTTGGCTAGAAACAGGGCTCACCAAGGTAAGAAAGGCCAGAGATATATATCCAAAAAAGCTACGCATCAGTGGCCACTAGCCTTCCCGAGGCTAAACAGCTCACTCGGCTGTACAACGAGGTCAAACGCTAGTTTTCCACAAACGAGAAGTACCATCGCCGCCAACAAAATTCTAAGTTGCTCAGCTTTAAGCTTCGAGCCAATCATGGTGCCAAATTGCGCCCCAATTACACCCCCGACCAGCAACAATACCGCCAAAACAATGTCGACAGTAAAGTTGGTTGTCGCGTGGAGCATCGTCGTGAATGCCGTTACGAAAATAATTTGAAAAAGAGACGTACCAACTACTACGCGCGTTGGCATCCCTAGCAGATAAATCATTGCTGGCACCATAATAAAGCCTCCACCGACGCCCATTATAGCCGCCAATATACCAACCAATATTCCCACCAATACCGGTGGAATTGCAGATATATAAAGGCCTGAAACTCGAAACCGCATCTTAAAAGGTAATACATGTATCAATGTGCGCTTGGAGCGCTTTTTTATAAGGCCGTTTGACTTTTTCGCATTTAGCAACGCCCCAAGGCTCTCAATGAACATTAAGCCGCCAACTATGCCCAAAAAAACAACATAACAGAGCTTCACAAGCAGATCCACCTGCCCCATACTTTTGAGATAGTTAAAAATGAAAACGCCTAAACCGGCACCTATAAGGCCACCTATAAGTAAGACTCCACCCATTTTGAAATCAACATTTTTGCGCTTCAAATGTGCCAGAACACCCGAGAAAGATGAGGCTACAATTTGGTTTGCTTCAGTCGCCACGGCAACAGCTGGCGGAATACCTATGAAGAACAAAAGCGGTGTCATAAGGAAGCCACCACCAACTCCAAACATGCCAGACAGTACGCCAACCAGGCCACCTAATCCAAGAAGGATAAAGGCGTTAACAGAAACTTCAGCAATGGGCAGGTAGATATACATGACGCCGCTTAGACCCATCGCAGGAGTGCGGCAAGGGGTTGATCAAAATACATTCATATTATTACAGGGTTCAGTGGTTTGGACTTAACAAATGGTTTTTTCTGGACTTATTTTTCCTTGACGTAGGGAACTCCACCCGACCGCGGTGGAATCGCTTTCCCAACGAAGCCCGCCAAAACAACGACTGTGAGGATGTAGGGGAGAGATTGGATAAACACGACTGGAATCTTAATTTGGGTACTGAGACCCGCACTCCAAGCGCTAGCGACGATCAAAACAGATACAAATGCAACTCCCAAACCGAGCCCACCAAGTACAATTTTATCAAGGAGATCTTTACGCCAAACATAACCGACCAGGCCAAATGCGGTAAGTAGAAGAACTCCACACAAGGACCAGGCAGGTAGTAAAATATTTTGGAACCGGTTAT
>JAPKEA010000406.1 GCA_028822275.1 Planktomarina sp.
GTAAAAGCCTTCCCATCTAAGTTCATCTCTTAAACTTCAGAAAAAGAGTTGGTTGCGCTTATGGGTTAAAATACATTTTTTAATGTCTGAAAGCGTTGATCAGACTAGTACTCGCTTACATGTTGCGGTTATATTGGCTAAGCACGAAATATACCAAATTTAAACCTTTCATGCGCAAAGTCGGAATTAAGCAAAGAAAATAAATATGCAGCATAAAAAACGTATCCTTATTATCTGTCCCTTTCCGCAAGGGGTAGCTGCTGGGCAGCGACTAAAATATGAGCAATATCTCAATCATTGGCGAGATAATGGATACGAAATAACAATATCATCCTTCATGGATGCTTCCATGTGGAAAGTCGTCTATACGCCAGGAAATTATGTGCCCAAAGTTCTCGGAACACTACGCGGCCATTGTCGGAGACTGCGTGATGTTTTTCGTGTCCGTCAATATGATTTAGTTTATATTTTTATGTGGGTAACACCTTTTGGGAGTTCTTTATTTGAAAGGCTATACCGTTTATTGTCGAGGCATATAGTATATGACATTGAAGATAATATACTTTTGGAACAAGAAAACGGACTTAATCCTCTTCTTAAGATGTTCAAAGGTCCAGGGAAAGCTAGGTACTTGATAAAAACTTCTGACCATGTCGTTTCTAGTTCTCCTTTTCTGAACGACTATTGCTTAGGCATTAACCTCAGAAAAGCATCCACCTACATTTCATCTTCGGTGAACAGTAATTATTTTATTCCAACAAATACTTATAATAACAAAAAAACAGTTACAATTGGATGGACAGGAACGTTTAGCTCTAAAGAATACCTTGATTTATTGCGGGATGTTTTTCTTGAACTAAATAAACGTATCGACTTCAAGCTTCGCGTTATTGGCAACTTCCAGTATGATTTACCGGGTGTTGATCTTGAGGTCATTCAGTGGAGAAAAGAAACTGAAGTTGAAGATCTTCAAGGCATAGATATTGGTATTTATCCACTCGTTCAGGATGATTGGGTGCTGGGTAAAAGTGGTCTGAAAGCAATTCAATATATGGCGTTTGGATTACCCACGGTTGCAACCAATGTAGGTACGACGCCTAGGATTATTAAGCACATGACGAATGGTTGGTTAGTAAAAACCGACGAAGAATGGATAGAGGCTTTGGAAGAGCTAATAAAGAATCCTCAATTGCGTCAAAATTTGGGAGAAGCAGCTAGGCTGACGGTCCTAGAAAATTATTCCACCGATGTAGTTAAATCAACTTATCTTTCAATCTTAAACAACGTAACTGGTACCAGATCATGAAACAAAAAAAGAAAATTTATTTAGCGGGTTGCGGGGGTATGCTTGGTGAAGCCTTTCACAGTATTTTCAGCGATGATTATGAACTTAGGTGTACTGATATCGATGTAAATGAGCCATGGCTTAGTTATCTTGATTTTCGTGACTTTGATGCCTACTCAAAGGATGTGGCTGAATTCAATCCTGATTACTTGTTTCATATTGGCGCATATACCGATCTTGAGTATTGCGAAACACATCAAGATGATACGTACGCGACCAATGCTATAGCTGTGGAAAATGCGGTTTATATATCTAATAATCAAAATATTCCAATACTTTATATTAGCACCGCAGGAATTTTTGATGGAAGTCAAGACACATTCGATGATTGGGATTTGCCTAATCCAATGGGGCATTACGCCCGTAGTAAATATGCGGGGGAGTTATTTGTGGAGAAACATTCGCCTCGCCATTTGATTTGCCGAGCGGGATGGATGATGGGTGGTGGACCAATGAAGGATAAGAAATTTATTAAAAAAATCATGCTGCAGCTCAAAGAGGGAAAAAAAGAGCTATTCGTTGTGAATGATAAATTGGGCACGCCAACCTACACTCATGATTTCGCGCGTAACGTCAAGCTGTTGCTTGAAAAGGAATTTTGGGGTCTTTATAATATGGTGTGTGACGGCATCACGGGACGCTTCGAAGTGGCTCAAGAGCTGATCAAAGTGCTTAACCTAGAAGATGAAGTTAAAGTAACTCCAGTCGACTCTGAATTTTGGGAAGGCGAGTACTTTGCTGATCGTCCGCCATCAGAGCGTTTAATTAATCGTAAACTCGATGCGCGTGGTTTAAATGTTATGCGTGATTGGCGAGTTTGTCTTGAGGAATATATAGATCTCTACTACAAAAACTATTTGAAATGACACAAAACTGCCAAACTTTGGTTGTGTTTTGTTAGGAAATCACGCTTCCAAATTAGCCCTATGGCCATATCTAGCCGTAGTATCCTAGCCAAAAATCGAACTCCCCTTTTATGGGATGTAAGCTAAACAGATAGGATTTCCAGTACGATGCCAAGTGTCCAGCCACACCGTATATTCAAGGATTTTGCATAAATGTGTGGCATTACAGGTCTTTGGGAGGTCCCCTTCAGACCCGAGGGCGAACTCAACGAGATGGCTCAGAGCATGTCCAATGCCATTGCACATCGCGGCCCAGACGATTCAGGCACTTGGTCTGACCCGCAGGCTGGCATTGCGCTAGGCCACCAGCGTCTTTCCATTATTGACTTATCACCAGCTGGGCACCAACCCATGGCCTCAAGCAGTGGGCGGTTTGTGATTGCGTTCAATGGAGAGATTTATAACCATTTGGAGCTACGGACCGAATTAGATAATAGCTCAAACCCCAGCGCTCTCGCGGGAGTGGCGGTTACTAAAGTGAAATGGCGAGGGCATTCGGATACTGAAACCTTATTGGCCGGGTTTGAGCGTTGGGGTGTAGCTGCCACATTGGCAAAAACGGTGGGTATGTTTGCTATCGTTTTGTGGGACGTACAAAATCGCACGCTTCACCTAGCGCGCGACCGTTTTGGCGAAAAACCCTTATATTATGGTTGGACAGGCAGCGG
>JAPKEA010000407.1 GCA_028822275.1 Planktomarina sp.
ACGCGTCGATCGATAGTGTGATATACGAAGACGATGAAACTCCCGTCACTATATTTCCAGGCATGGTCGCATCTATTGATATTATTCGCGGTGATCGCACAATATTGGAATACTTTTGGCAACCTGTAGCTAAAATAAAAGATACAGCCTTTAAAGAATAGTATTTGCGTCCTTTCAGATTAAAATTTATTTAAGCGAATTAAGTTTAATCTGAACTTGCTGCCAGCAAAATGCGGTCTTCTCGTCGTTGTTGGCGATGAAGTCTTCATTTAGCGTAAAAAAGCCATCTGAGCTGTTTCGGTTGCTTAAAGTTTAATTGTCTGCCCTTGCATTTGAAAATAGCACCTAAGCGCGCCGCAATTTTGAAATTATGGCTTTCAATTTTGAGGGTGTATTTATCCATATATAGTGCTTGTCTCTTCATTAATAAGCCTTATTTGCCTTGAGTGATCGAGAGACTTGTACTAATGTGCCGTGAATCACCGGCATACGTGTGCTTGTTAATTGTGAACAACAGGCAGTGCTAATTTAAAATTGGATGCTTCAAGGACCTTTTAATTAGGCCTCTAGGATCCGAACACTCATCAGGGAGCGACTCATGTTGCGCAAGAACAAATTATTCATTCAAGTATCTCCCTTAGGGCTTTTAGCTCTTGCAGCTTGTGGTGGTGGGTCGTCTGATGGTGTTGCCAGTTTCGCTGCAGTTAGTGGCCGGGCCCAGATGGGACCTCTGGATGAAGCAAATGTATTTCTCGATTATAATCAAGACGGTATTTATCAGGCAGGGTCTGACAGTGCGATAGTAAAAACCAACGCAGACGGGGTCTTCAATTTAACCCCTACAAAAGGTGTTTATGATGTTGTCGTTCAAACAACTAGCTCCACTGTCGATAGCTCCACCGGTGGTGTAATAGATGGTTTTACGTTAGTTGCGCCCCAGGGCTCCGCAATGGTGACGCCTGCCACAACCATGATAACAAAAATTATGGGGCTAACCGGAAATACCAAATCTCTTGCACAGGCCTCGGAGGATGTGGCTGTAGCTCTTGGGTTCGATGCCACATTCAACCCGCTAACATTTAACGCATACGCGGTGCGTCCAGCTGGAGAGACAGCGGCTGATCTTGCTATCTTTGAAGCGCTGGCGTTAAAGGTAGAAAAAACAAGCAAGTCAATTAGTACAACTATACAAAGTTTTGCGTCGGCGGCTGAGGGTGTTGGGGTGTCTCCGCTAGACGCTTTTAATGCTGCCGTAACTGCTGTTTTCAACGTTGTTGAGGCTAATATCGTCGCCAGTACGGATTTGGATTTTACTGACGCAACAGACATGGCGTCGATCCAGACGGAAGTTGTATCTCAAATGGGACTTGCGTCAACTGGATTAAGCCCAACCGAGATTCTTGACTTTGGTAACGTTGTTGCAGCTACAACTACTGCGCTTAGCAATGTGATTGTTAATTCGATTGATAGGATTACCTCCGTTAAGGTCGAGGATACTATTGGTAAGTTTTCGACCATTAGCCTGCTGACGGATCAAGTTAAGACAGCTGCAGTGAACACAAAGGCTAATGCCGAAGGCATTGCGTCGGTAGACCCAGATGGCATTTCTTTGGACGCCGCCGTTGGCTTAAACGGCGCCCTAAGTCTGGATGGAGTTTTGGTTTTAGGGAGTTCTGTCACTAATTCCGTAGCCAAAATGGTTACAATTCTTTCTTCAGCCGATGACTCATCAATTACCTTCACCGTAGTTGGTACTGATGCCGATGGGGCAGTCCTGACTAATATTGTCACGGGTGCAAACTTCGGCACTGCTACGAGCGCGGACGCATTTTTAACTATCGCCAGTATAACAGCGGTCGGCACTCCTGCTGGTAATGTATCAGCGGGCGTTGGTTTGCCTGGTGTTACTGTCAGTACTGACATCGCATTTACCAGTGCTAGTGCGGTTACAACGTCACTTAAGAATATTGCTCCAACTGACATAGCGCTAAGTTCCACAAACTTTTCAGAGGCTGAGACTGTCTTAAAAGTTGGTGATTTGACCACTACAGACGACGATCAGTTGGATCCCGACGGTATTTCTACAGCTGCTGGGGTTGGTACCAATGCTGCGCTGACTATCAATGGGGTTTTGGCGACAGGTGGAGCTGTTACCAATGCGGTGGCTCAAAAGGTCACAATTGCATCTGCTGGTAATGACGCTGGAATGTTTTTCACAGTAGTTGGCACCGATAAAGATGGTGTGGCCTTGACTGAAAACGTGACCGGTGCAAATGCAGATACGGCTACGACTACGGGTTCGTTCTTAACGATTGCGAGCGTAACGGCGGTCGGAACTCCTGCTGGTAATGTTTCGGTGGGTACTGAGGGTCTTCACATTTACACTATGCTGGCGGGCTTGGATGCGGCGTCGTTTACGCTCATAGATGGAACTTTAAGTTTCATAACTCAGCCTGACTATGAAACTAAAACAGAATACTCAGTGAAGATACAAGCTGAGGATAATGGTGGCAAGACGTACGTTGAAACTTACAAAATCTCGGTAAATAATGCTGATGAAGCTCCAACGTTGACTGCCACCGGTGGTAGCGTAACCGAGGATGCTACGGCGAATACCGTGACTGGAACTTTAGCCGGGGTAGACCCCGAGGCGACAGCGGTTACATATTCTGCTGTGTCCTTAACTGGTTCCTATGGAGAATTAGTTTTAAATGCTGCGACAGGTGCGTATACCTACACGCTAAACAATAATAATGGCAGCGTGCAGGCTCTGCAGTCTACGGATTCTTTGACAGAGACATTTGCGGTGGCGACGACTGACGGCGTTAATTCAACTTCTGCAAGTCTTGTGTTTACAATTAACGGTGCCAACGACATTAACCTGGCAACTCCGACGGCTGGGGTACTTACAGAAAAT
>JAPKEA010000408.1 GCA_028822275.1 Planktomarina sp.
GATACACTCGTATCAATAACTGCATCGGGTGAATATCTAATGTTGATCAGCGACGTTCCTTCTGGTTTCATAACCTCTGGCGACTTCATCAGTGATATCGCTTAGAATACTATAATAGTTTAATTTAATTTAAAAAAAGCAGGCATTAAATTGCCTGCTTTTTTTTATTGTTAAAAATAAGATTATTAATCTACATCTGTAGCGCTATCGACGATATTCACCACCATTTATTGATGCAAAATTTCGTCCCACCGTTTTTTATAGTCGAATTTGGAACCTACCCAATAAACCGAAACTAGATGACCCTAACTGTGTGAAGCCGTTACCTTTAACGCTAAGGTTTCTAATATATTTTTCATCACGCTAAAGCTCAGCACACTGCACCGTCATACCCGTTTGCAGAGGTCTGCTACCCCGAATAATAACGTTCCCAAAAGTTACTCACAATGAAACCATTATTCCATTTCTAATATTTCATAGCGCTCCAGATATATAAATTTTTGGTATTGGTATTTAAAGGGCGGATATATCAAGCCAGTCCAAATTAAGCCACAATCAAAAAATATCAGATAGAACTGAACCCCAAAATCAGAATTGATATTCAGCACAGTCAGGTTTTGACCGCCACCAAATTAAAAGTTGAACTTATATTCCATTTCGACACCGATTATTTGAGTGCCAGCCTTTGACTTAAGCGACCTACTGTAGAGCTCTAAGTCAAAGTTGTGGCGTGGGTTTCTACTACTGACTGAAATCCCCCCAACTGGGTCAATACTAGTGCTATCAATTCTTTTGGTGTAGCTACAAGGGCAGCTGAAAGGTCCGCTGCCTCCAGTTTGGGCATAGGCGATTGCCGTAGTCTTAAGGTTCCACCTACTCATACCAGCATTTATCTCAACAAGAGCTCTCTCGCCGACCGGGAATTCAGAAGATAACACAAGATCTAGGGTGTCAAACTTGTTAACGGCCGTTCCAGTGATAGGCCTACTACCTGCCGTACCCACTAAATCTGAGGCCTTTACATCACGGCTCACAAATCTCACTTCAGCGCCCACCGAATAATCTAACTTGCTCCAAAGAACATAATTAGCCGCACCCTCAAGGTAGGTCCCCTCAACGGGGCCAGAAACAGCTACCTGCCTGCTCTGCACAGTTAGCGAAACGTCCGCATTTGGGTGATAGCCGTATCCCAATCTACTCCGAATATTGAAATATTTTCGAACTTTGGCTTCAACCCCCACACCCACAACTCCCAACCCATATTTAGTTCTGACGTTTTCAATGTAAATATCCCCTTTACCCTGTTCATAAAGCGCAAACGGCGACAGCTTAAAATCAGAGGCTGACGCTACCTGGCCGTACCCACTTAGAAAAATAAGGGCTAAAGCACCAAGTTTTGGATATTTATTTTCTTGCTTGAACATCGTTATTCCTTGACTACAAAAACAGTTACGCTTTTTCCCTAGCGCTCTCATTAAAAGGGAAAGCCACTTCCATTTTGTGTTTATTTAAACTAATGAAAGTTTAATGAATAGAATATTTGTCTCATTTCCTTTTGTTTTTTGATAGTGTAAATGAAAAAGACTAGAAACTGCTTTCAGCCGCTTTTGACCAAGACTGAAACTGAATATTAAAAGGTGGGACATAGAGTTCAAGATGTATAATTACCGTTCTCTTTTATTGCTATTATTGACAATTTTTTCAGTGCCTGCCTGCATGACTACTAATGACATCTTTGGCGTAGAAACATTTAAAAAAATCTCCCTAGTGGATCTATTGACCGCGGAAAGCTCACCAATTTTAAGTACAGAAACTAATCTGATACCTGTCAAAAGTAAGTCCGCTTTGGTTCAGGCAGTATTAGAGGCCCCAACAACGGCTCGTAGCATAGCTGCTGCTCAAGCAGCAGTTGCTCAGGTTTCAGTCATAAAAACACAAAAATCTTCAAAAATTGGTATTACGGGAGCCACTGGACTGAACGCTGACCCTTGGCCTTTAAGCGGTAATAGCGTCCTTCCGGCTGTCACGGCTTCTATTACTGCGCGACAGTTGCTGTCAGACAATGGCCAAACTGATCGTTCGATATCGCTAGGTGAACTCGGGGCTAACGCGGCATTTTTGGAAGTAGAGGTTGCTGCAGACCAGCTTTTAAAAGCATTAATTGATGCTCATGACGTAAAGACAGCTTCCGAAAAAACAATTAAAATAATCGATTATTATCTTGATCTCTATAATGCCCGTGAGGAGTTAGTGCTCTCTGCAGTGGCGGCAGGTGTTTTATCCAAGTCTGACGAATTAGAGCTTCGGTCGCTGAGAAATTCCACCTTATCAGATAGAACCAATGCAGTGTTGGCCGTTAATACGGCTGATAGTATTTTGAAAACTAACCTCAAGCTTCATTATCAACAGGCAATGTTAGATCTTGCTGCCCTACATGACGGTGACAGTTCGCCAAGTTTTTTATTACAAAACTCACCGAAAAAACAATTACTCAAAGTAAGATCTGAACAGTTAAATCTTGAAATTGACATTCAACGCTCCCTAAACAAGCCAACGTCTAACTTGCGAACATCTTTATCCAGTCCGACATCAAGGGGCGGAAATACAACTTTGTATGGTGGAGTTACAATAGGCTTCCCGGTGAAGGATGGTGGTGAGGCTGCTGCCCAAATTGAAGCGTTGTCTAAACAACTCGAGGTCACTAAATTTGATCAACAGGCCTTAATTCAGGAGGTCGCTTTGGCTGAAAAAAATTGGGTAGAATTTCTAAAATATTATTTACTGCAAAATGAGTTACTTAAGGAGCGAGTAGCTATATCGGCACAGAGCCTTGAGGAGTTGGAATTACGGTTAAAGGCGGGGAGGGCTGACGTTAGCAAGTTAGCACGAGAAATATTATCAAAAGCACA
>JAPKEA010000409.1 GCA_028822275.1 Planktomarina sp.
GGTGCCTAAGAATATTGTCGTCGTGAACATGCGTATGTTTGATGGCCTTGACGCAGAGACCCAAGCCGCTGTCCTTTCTGCGGCTGAAACCGCTCAAGTCCGTGGATGGGAGATGTCTCAAGAAGAAGCGGACAGTAAAACCGCCGCTTTGGCCGAAAACGGTATTATAGTATATAAACCCAGTGCTGTTTTGGTCGAAGGTCTTCAAGGTATCGGTAAAGTTATGCTTGAAAACTGGCAGACAGAAGCATCTGACAGTGCAAAGGCAATTCTTGGTGCCTATAATAACTAAGCAGAATTTGCCGGTACTTGAGGGGGTATCGGCTTTTTTCTATTCTCAAGGGGCATAGATGCAATGGGCGATATTCTTCAAAAAATTTATGATTTATGTGGTGCGCTGGCAGGTGGATTAATTTTGTGCATTTGCATGCTCATATCAGCACAGATAGGTTTGAATGCTTTTGGACGGTTTGCGCCTGGGGTTTTGCCCTCCACAATCTCGTCATATGCAGATTTTTCTGGCTTCATGCTGGCGGGAGCAACGTTTCTGGCGCTTGCTCACACGTTGCGTTCTGGTGGGCATATTCGGGTCAATTTGGTGACAGCCCGTATGCCATTGCGGATGCAATTTTTTGCCGAAGGGTTCACTTTGCTGGTTGCAGGTGCCGTTGTTGGTTACGCAACATGGTTTATGTGGGCGTTAGTTTTCGAAAGCATCCATTACGGTGATGTCTCAGCGGGGATTGTTCCAATTGCATTGTGGATACCGCAAAGTGCTGCTGCATGTGGTGTTGGCTTGTTATGGATATCAATTATGCACACATTCGTTGATTTGTTACAGGCTAATAAGCCTATTCTTACAAACTCAGATGAGGTCTGAATATGTCTGATCCAGTCACCGCCTTAACCCTTTTAGTCGTCCTTATTGGGTTGCTTGCAAGTGGTATTTGGGTTGCGGTCTCGTTGTCTATTGTTGGGCTTGTAGGGCTCGTGTTCTTTTCGAATGCCCCGTCTGGGCTTATACTGGCTACTACTTTTTGGGGTCATTCTCATAGTTGGGCGCTAACGGCACTCCCTCTGTTTATCTTGATGGGTGAAATCCTCCTACGGTCGCGGATGAGTGACGATATGTTTACGGGTCTTTTGCCATGGCTTAGCCGCGCACCAGGGCGGTTGTTACATATCAATATATTTGGGTGTGCGATCTTTGCTGCTGTTTCCGGTTCTTCGGCGGCAACTGCAGCAACGATTGGGAGAATGTCGGTACCAGAGTTGACGAAGAGGGGCTATCCTGAAAGTCTAATTCTTGGTACTTTAGCAGGGTCTGCCGCCTTGGGTCTTTTAATCCCTCCCTCAATTATTTTAATTGGTTATGGCGTCGCAACAGATCAATTAATTGCTCGGCTGTTTATAGCAGGTATCTTGCCGGGCTTAATGTTGATCAGTTCGTTTGCGGGGTATGTCGCTGTGAGTGCGTGGATGAACCCCGATTTAATTCTAGCAATCGACGAAACATTTTTTTTGAAAGACAAAATTAAAGCATCCCGTCGTCTCATCCCTGTGGCCATTTTAATCGGTGGGGTTGTCGGGTCTATCTATGGTGGTTTGGCGTCGCCTACCGATGCGGCAGCTTTGGGCGTTGTCTTGGCCACGTTGCTTGCGTTTGCGTCAGGATCATTTAGCTGGAGGCTATTTAGTGAGGCTGTCATGTCAGCCACACGGACATCATGCATGATTGCATTTATCTTGCTGGGGGCGGCGTTCTTGTCGATATCGATGGGCTTCACAGGTTTGCCGCGAAACTTAGCGGCTTGGATTTCTGATATGAATTTGTCTGCCACAACATTGTTGGTTGCGTTGACATTCTTCTTTATTATTCTGGGGTGTTTTCTGGATGGAATATCCGTGATCGTACTGACGACTTCAATAATCATGCCGATGGTACTTGCCGTTGGGATCGACCCGTTGTGGTTCGGTATCTACCTTGTCATTGTTGTCGAGATGAGCCAAATTACTCGGCCTGTCGGTTTCAACTTATTTGTTATTCAAGGACTAACAGGAATTGATATCTTGCGGATCGCAAAAGCGGCATTCCCATTTTTTTTGCTACTTTTGCTTGGTGTCTTTTTAATCTGTATTTTCCCACAAATCGTGACGTTCTTACCTGACTTGATGACCCCTTAAAGAGATGCAGCTGTGCGGCTGGCCTGATCGTATTGCCCTGAAAGGGCACGCAGGCTGGCCGCAATTCTGCGCATATCTTCACCTGTCATATCAAGATGGTTCAGCCCATCTAAAAAGCATCGTTCACGCACGATCCGGTAGGCTTCGCACAGCTTTTGGCCTGTATCTGAAGTGCGATAAAAAACTTCTTTGCCACGTTTTTCAGATTTGAGAAGTTCCATTTTCATTAACTTCCGCAGTGCATAGTTGACGGTATGGGTATCCTCAATATTCAATATAAAACAGATATCTGTTAGGCGTTTGTCCCGACCACGATGATTTGTATTATGAAGGACGAGGATTTCAAGTGGTGTCAAATCTGTATTTCCAGCGGCCGACATGCATCGAGTCATCCAAGAGGAGAAGGCATTATATGCAATGATCATGCCATACTCGACCTCTGATGCTTCCCAATTTTCGCCCTCTGCCAAGTGGCGGGAGGAAACAATCCTACGTTTTGGATTTGTTGAATTTTCCATGATACCACACCTCATCAATTTGCTGGCGTTCAGTATATAAATTATAAATGATTTATCTAGGTAAAACTGGTGTGTGCATCTAAAGTTTAAGTTCTAGATTTTTTGTTTGAGAATTAGCTATTTTTCTTCACATCTTTTTTATTAGAAAAAAGGGACGCCGCAGCGTCCCGATCAGATTATGTACGAACC
>JAPKEA010000040.1 GCA_028822275.1 Planktomarina sp.
GTCTGCGCTGGCTATAAATGGCGCAGTTTTCTTCCAACACTTAACTGCCACCCACCAAGCTACCTTCCAGACCGTAGGAACAGCAGACGAAAACGGAATTTCATTGAGTGCGACAGCTCTCACAGTTGATGATGACAGATTTCACACAGCGGCAACCGTTGGCGCAAACGCAACTATGACTCTGGCCAACACCACTAACAACGTCGCCCGGCAATTGGTATTCAATTCTGTAGGAAACAGCAGCTCTGCAGTATTTACCATAAGTGGGACAGACGCAAACGGTTCAGCAATAACTGAAAACTTGACTGCCCTTGCTGCTGGAACTCCCAAAAATTCTACTTTATTTTATAAGACTGTCACAAGTATCACGACAGGTGCGGTTGCCGCTACTGGTAATATTACAGTGGGTACTGAAGCTGCCGGTGGATTAGACTTAAGTATTGGTGGCGCACTAGCGGCTGCTGGAACTGCTACTAACGCTGCGGCCAGAAATGTGACAATTAAATCTTCAGCCGACGACACTGGGAAAACGTTCACGGTGACCGGAACAGACAAAAACGGCACTGCGCTAACTGAAACCATTACGGGATCTGACGGTACCGGCACCGGGATTGCCACTGGCTCTGAATTTTTTAAGACTATTACAAGTGTTAAATCAAGTGCCTTCACCTCCGGATCACTTGCGATAGGTATTGGTACTGCCATACAAGGTGGGCCAGTAGAATTGGCTGGGTCAGATATTGGCTCAGGATCTGCTGAGGCAGCTCTTGCTTTGTTAACGCTCAAGTCCACCGTGGACACCATGAATATCACGGCTGGTAATCTATACAACAAAGTCTCAAATATTATGTCTCACATGGGCAGTTTGGATGCGGGCTACCAGTTGGACTTTGCATCTAAGATGGATGTAAACTTTGCCGGTGAGACAACTGAGCTCGCAAAAGGCCAGATCCTCGCACAAGCTGGGACTGCTATGCTCGCACAGGCGAACGCACAGGGGCAGGGCATGCTAGCTCTCCTACAGACCTAAAAACCTGACATAACAACAAGCTCAGCCAGCGGTATTTTTTACGGCTGGCTGAGCTTATAAACTGAATGTTTTATCTTGCGTTACCCCTAAGAAGGAATAGTTTAGTTATCGGAGGTAGTAGTTGTGGCGGAAGATGAAAAAAAAACTGCGACTGACCCTGAAAACAGTGACCAGTCAGTTGCCGAATCCGAAGTCGACCACCAGAGGCAGGAAGCAGATTTTGCACTGAAGCTCGTAGATACTTTGGTTGGCTTCAACGAGCAAAACATTTCTAGCTATGAAATTCCTAATAGATTTTTCACAACTGAGGAACTGAATTGCTTTTGCTTGTTCGCAAATTCCCTACCCATTAATGCCTTGCCTGCCATCTACCCTGAGAATGGTTTTCTTTTATTTAGTGGGGTTCCAGTCCCAAAGTCGGTTAATCTGACATCGTCAGGCCTTGAGGAAATTGAGTATATCCTTCAGTCGTCTAACTCTACTGAACTGAAGAGCCTTCACCTGTCAGACTTGGCTCCGGACTTGCTGAACTCATACCAGATCGCGACTGAAATCTATAATGACAAAGTGAGTAAAGTTAGGGCGTCCTACATAGCAAACGTCAAAAATGCCAAATCACAAGTTCTGGAGATATCTGCTGCGGTGGTGTGTGGTTTCGTGATTATTCTGACGCTTGCCAGATTAATTTGATGCCTTTTATTCCTGTTTAGAAGTCCTTGAAGTACCGCATTTTGGTCACCTGATTTACTCAATCGGCTCCGACTAATAATACTGGTAGAAATTGATATGGAAAAAACCTGGAATATGAATGGCCAGTCATGAAGTTTACTGACCAGAATGTTTTGGGGTTCAGTACGTTCCTATCGCTGGTCCAATACGCCTCAGGGGAAACATTTGGGAAATATTTAGAATTAATTTTTGGTGGAGGGCAGGCGCCGCATACGAGGCCCTCTAACTCATCGCGGGTCGGCAGGCGCCAGTTACCCCCAAGTTGGCGCTTTGCCTCATTAATAGCAAAGCTAATTTGAGTTTGATCGAGTTTGACTATCTCGCCCGTGCATGTGTCAAATGCAGGATCCCACGCTTGACCCACTGAGCAACGAAGCCACGTCGTGCCAGAGCTTAAGTCCTTAACAGTGTGTTGCCTTGCTATAAATTGGGCGGCAGTAGGGCCAGACATGTAAAGCGAAATGATTATGGCGCTAATGAAATATTTATACATCACTCTACTTCCTACCTGAGCCACATAAAAATAGTGACGTAACGCCATTTTTTTACAGGTTGTATATCGAATGGTACAAATCTTGTATATAAGGTTTCGAAAAGAGGAGTAATTAACATGGATATAGCAGCATTACTTGGTTTCATCGGTGCTGTTGGCATGATTTTGGGCGCCATGATTGCGGGTGGCGGAATTGCGCCATTTGTTGATACCCAATCTGTTTTAATTGTTTTTGGCGGAAGTTTCTTTGCCGTAATGTATTCTGCGCCCATGTCAACGTTTCTGTCTAGTTTTGCTGCCATGGGCAAGTGCTTTAAGCCTGGATTGCCAAAGCTTGACGAGACTGTTGAGCGCATGGTGGAGCTCGCGGGCATGGCGCGGAAAGACGGCATGATGGCCCTGGAGGGCCAGCCAGTTCCTGACAAGTTCTTTGAAAAGGGAATGCAAATGTTAGTGGATGGCGCCGACGAGCAGAAACTCATTAGGCAAATGAATTCTGAAATCGCGTCTATGAAAGTTAGGCATGCAGGTACTGCTGGCTGCGTTAATAGCTGGGTCGACCTAGCTCCTGCGATGGGCATGATTGGGACACTGATTGGCTTAGTTCTGATGTTGGGAAATATGGGTGACCCTAAATCTATTGGTCCGGCGATGGCGGTTGCCCTTTTAACAACCCTTTACGGTGCCTTCGTCGCAAACGTTATGTTTATGCCAATGGTTAAGAAGCTTGAGGGCTTCACTGAATTTGAAGTTAATTACCGGCAATTTGTTTTGGAAGGTTTGCGCGGCATAGCCCGAAGCGACAGCCCAAGAAATATCCAAGATCAAATGGCGGCCACCTTGCCACCTAAGCTGCAAGCTAAATTTGAAATTGCAGCATAACTTAGGGTGAAGTGATTTATAATGGCTGAAGAAGCAACAAACGAAGAAGAAAAAGAGGAGCAGGACTGCCCCAAGTGCCCACCAGTGGGCGCGCCAGCGTGGATGGCAACCTTTGCAGACATGGCGACCCTGTTGATGGCCTTTTTCGTTCTTATTTTATCATTCGCGGAATTCAACGTTCCAAAATTTAAGCAAATTTCAGGCTCACTGCGTGAGGCTTTTGGCGTACAAAAAATCGTGCCAGTTGTGGAGCAGCCCAAGGGTACAACCGTCATCTCTTTAAACTTCAGCCCCAATCCAACGCCGTCTGTGACCGAGACGCTTCGCCAGCAAACTACCACACTTCAAGAGCCTGAGCTCGAGTTGAAAACAAAAACAGAAGACAACCCCGACGGTGGTGAGGCCGACAAGAAGAAGGTTTCTGACTTTGATGGTCAGGGTGGTGAGAGTGCCGCGGCGCTCGATGCAAATGAGCTTGCCCAGCAGCTGAAGAAGGCTATCGACAGTGGCGAGGTGAAGATTGAGACCCTCGGCGAAAATGTAGTGATTAATTTTCCCAAGGAGAAATTGGAGCAGGAAGAAATAAAAAGTATGATCCAGGAGACGATGGCTGCACTCGCGGAGGCTCGCCAGGCGGCCGGTTCATCTGAGAGCGAAGTCCTCTTTGGCGGGCTAGAGGCTGAGCTTCAGGAATTGGCAGCCTCCCTAGACGAAACTTTTCCACAAGACGGCACCAACCAGGGTGGATCTTCAGATCAAGTAGGTGAAAATCAAGTAGGAGAAAAGCTTCGAAATGCTTCTCAGGCGACTGAAGAGCTGACCGTCGCACTAAAAGAGCAGATTGACCAAGGTCTTATTGAGGTTGAGCAACGCGAGGGTAGTGTGTTTATATCTGTTGGCGCCGGTGGAGCCTTCCCGTCTGGTACAGCTGATTTAACGATGGACGCCCAAGAGATTTTAGATCGTATAGCCCTCACGGCTATGAGCCCGGACAGTAAGATTACAGTGACGGGCCACACAGATGACATCCCGATTTCTAATGGTAAGTTCCGCGACAACTGGGATCTAGCCGCCGGGCGGGCTGCAAGTGTCGTACAGGCCATAGAGGAGACCGGTTTGGTTTCTGGTGGCCGCATGTCAGCAGTTAGTAAGGGTGAAACGGATCCCCTGGCGGACAATGGAACTTCAAGCGGCAGAGAAGAAAACCGCCGGATTGAAATTGAAATTTCTTATTAATCTAAATTTATTGTGAAATTGGTCGTTAAATTACAAGAGGTGCTGTGATGAGCGAGACGATAAGTAACGACTACGTAAGTATGATCAATAAACGGGGTTCGGGCTATAATATTCCCGTTATTGTGGATGCTATTGTCGACGCCGCAATTGCCCCGGCGAAGGAGATCGTCACAGCTAAAAAGGAAAAAGTAGACGCCATGATCTCAGGGATGGCTACCTTGAAGTCCAGTGCAAAGATAAGTGAGACTACTATAAAGGGCTTGAGTTCAAGTGCCCACCACGCGGTTAGCCAATCACCGGATTCAAAGTTTATGCAAACAACTATTGCTGATGCCACTAAAGTCACAGCCAGCAGTCATACAATGAGCCATATAGTCTTGGCTAAGCCAATGGTTTACCGGCTTGATAATGCGGGAGCTGCGTCGAGTAGTACCGTTAACCAGACGATAACTATAGAATTTGGAACTAATGACAGCACTAACAGCTTTACTGCGTCAAGCCCCGCAAGAAGCCACGACGTTGTTCTTTCTGGAAAGTCTTTGGCCGGGCTTGTACAGGAATTGAACAATGTCGCTGGGATAAAAGTGGAATTGGTGCAGCTTAACTCTAACTCGACAAATACTTCAGTTATTTTTACTAGCGAAACAGGCTCAACGAACGGGTTCAAAATATCCAGCACGGTTAGTAACAGTCGGTGGCAGACGTCATCATCCGGCGGAGGTACTATATCTCAAGTCTCTAATGATGCTGCCTTTAGGTTAAATGGGCAAGCCTTCGTCCGCTCGAGCAACACCGTAACTGATATCATTCCCGGAGTGCAGGTTAAGCTGCTTGCAAATACTGCCGCTGTCCAGTCAATTAACGTAACAAAATCAACAACTGAAATCCAAAAAACAGTTGAAGACTTGGTTGCAGAGTTAAATGCCTATAAGGCAGATATAAATACACTTGGGTTTGTCGACGAAGTTGGGGACGAAGATGGCGACTTAGCCCAAAGTTCTTTTCTGAGAGGCGCCAAGCAAAAGTTTATGAACTTTATGACGTCGCCAATTACGGGGTATGGAGACGCTGACATATACTTTGTGGAATTTGGTATTAAGACGGCCATTGACGGGTCTTATGCCTTTGACAAGGCCACCTTTGATCGGACATTTAGGAACACGCCAGACAAGTTTTCCGCCCTAACCCAAGATAAGTCTTATGCGAGTGACCCCAGTGTCTACGTTTTCTCAACCGCGACATCGAAGGTACCGCAAGGCAAACATACTTTCGCAGACACTGGCAATAAGTTATCACACAGCGCAACTAATTCTGAAAAAACGCTAACTTCGGCAGTGGTAGGAACTAAGCATTCATTTTCTACGGCCGATTACCCAGGATTTCTATTCCAGGCAGACAGTGGTACTCCAGGTGACTTTGACATTTATGTGGGCAGAAGTGCCAAAACAAAATTGTCCAACTTCTTTGCTGAGGCGCAAGCCACTTCAAGTATCCACAATACTGTCGTCACACTGTATCAAGAAAGAAGTGACAACCTCAAATTGCGGCTTGATAAAATTGATCAGAGGGAACTACTCCTCCAAAGCCAGTATACTAAGCAGTTTTCTGCGATGGAGAAGACGGTAACGTCCTCAACTACTTCAGCAGAGTATCTCACTCAGTTAGTAGATGGCTGGAACAAATCTTATTAGTCTCAAAGGCCGTATTTTTTAATTTTTTCAATTAATGTTGTTCTTTGGAGGTGGAGGTCTTTTGCTGCTTCGCTTGTATTATTTGCATTCCGCTCAAGCGCTTTTTCTATTAATACTATTTCTATGTCCCTGAGAAGTTTTCGAATGTCGACGCTATTGTTAACATCGAATAACCTTGAGAAATCTGAGGGCGATGGTGGAGTTTGCTCTAATTCGTCGTGACCACGCTCTGACCCACCTAGGCCGTCCATCGCACTCCAAATAGTTGCGACCTCTTCCACATCTTGAAAAAATACATTTTGGTCGAAGCCTAGAAGTGTTTGAGTTACCTGGTCATGGCCTATGTCCTGGCCAGGGAAAAAAACTTTTGCACGTTCTAATATGTTCTTTAATTCTCTTACATTTCCCGGCCAGTCATACGCCTTTAGTGCATTAAGCCCACTCTCCTGAAATCTTATCTCGCTACCAGCTGAGTTGCTTTTAACTGCTTTTTTAAGAAGGTGAGAAACTATTTCAGGTATATCGTCCAGCCGCTCTTTGAGTGTTGGGACCTGTATTGGGAACACATTCAGTCGGAACAATAAATCTTCACGAAACTTATTTTGTGACACTAGTTCACTGAGGTCTTTATGAGTGGCGCAAACTATCCGTACATCTAATTGTATATCTGTTCGGCCACCGACCCTAGTCACATTAGAGTTTTCTAAGACCCTGAGTAATTTTGATTGTAAGTCTAGGTTCATGTCCCCAATTTCATCGAGGAACAGAGTACCTTTATCGGCCTGTTCAAACTTCCCGTGCGTAGTTTTTAAGGCTCCAGTGAAGGCACCCTTTTCATATCCAAATAACTCTGCCTCCATTAAGTCACGCGGTATAGCGGCGCAGTTAACTGCTACGAACTTACCCTTTCTACGGCTCACCTCGTGCAGGCTTTCAGCTACGAGCTCCTTGCCCACGCCTGTCTGACCTTGAATGATAACCGCAGAGCCAGATGGTGCCACCATCGATATCATTTTCTTGAGGCGGGTAGCCGCCTCAGAAGTCCCAACCAGTTTCGAATACATCATTGTCATTTAAAATGCGCCACTGACTAAATTACTTCTCGTACCATTGGCTGCTCACCATTAGACCACCGTATAACAGATACAAACCAACGAACGCTTGCCAACGACACAAAAATTACTACAAGCCTGCATTTTAAATATGGAAGACGTAGATACTGTATACATACTCAGAGTACCGTATACACTTTCGATATACTACTAAATAGTTATTATGGATTTTATGAAATACTTTATTCACTGTTGTCACTAAGATACTCTGAAGTTTCAATTATTGGGAACGTCGTCATGTTTGTGGGAAGTGTTAATTGAAACGGTTTTTAGCGTCGCTTACACCTGCTAAACTTATGCCAGCACTTTTCTCAAAAAAGAAAAGAGAAATACTGCCTGAATACGACCTAACCAGGTTTGATGAGCAAGACATAATTTTAGAGAGTGAGGCCCAAATTCAGGAGTTTTTGCCTGACATATTGGGTCAGGCGCTTGCCCGAACTTGGGTGGATAAGCGTTTCTTGGATGCATTTGATGATCAACCTAAAGAAATGTTGGAGCGGGCAGGGGTATTCCTCCCCCAATCGATTTCTATTAAGTTTACTAAGAAAGATAATGAAAGACCCAAAGTAACAGTGTATCAAACGAGTGGGTCAAAGAACACAAGGTTGCTGGAGTTGAAATTAGTTATGGTGGCATCAACATGATACGTACAATATTCCCTCTTATTTCGGCAGTAATGTTTTTAGCTAGCTCTGCGGATGCGCAAACTAAACTAGTTGGAGAGGATTCTGAGGTTTTCGTAAATGCTATTACAGCCTTTGAGAAAAAAGATTTTCAAACAGCAGTTGAGCTATTTACAGTTCTCGCTGATCAAGGCGAGCCTACTTCTCAGCACAACCTGTCTATTTTGTATTTCAAGGGCTTGGGAAGTCCTACAAATTACAAAAGAGCACTCTATTGGGGCTGGCGCGCATCGCTGGGTGGCAGCGAGCCGGCATTGGCTTTAGTTGACGATGTGCGCGATATAGTGACTGATGATCTCGTCGAAGTTGTGGCCGAAGAAATAGTAATAGAATTGACCGCTAAGGCCATGGCGGGTGACCAAAATGCCGCAGAAAGGTTGGGTAATACATACTATAATCTGTTTATTCAGCCAGACTTACAGATGGCTTACACTTGGCTTCTAATTTCTCAGGCGTTTGGCAATGAGACTGTGAGTGAGATGATATCCGAAATCGAAGACCTAATCGAAGTCGAGGATCGAATTACGTATCAGGAAGAAGCGACAGTAATTTTTCTGGAAATACCAAAGTAGTTAAGTCTTTTTGGGCGACACGTCAGATAGAAATTTTAATTTATTTAAGTTCTTAGTATTATAGTTTTCTATGATCTCGATTTTAGACGCCAGTTTATTTAGTATATCCGTTATTACTTCAGTGTCTTCTGGTGCCTCTAAGTCAGAGCTTTGCTCAACAGCATATTCGTCTATCAGCTGGTAAAACTCCAAAACAATTTTAGTCATAAACGGGTCTTGCGCCCTCGACTCAGCGTCAGGACCTCCCAGCAACTCTCTCATTTGCTCCAATGTATCTAGGAACAAATGCCGATTTACATCCATTTTACTTACTTCCAGTTTCCTGAAAACTTTCAAACATCTTTTCTGTAACAAGATCAAGGTCAATAGGGTAGATACCCTTCTCAACTTTAGCTTTTATCTGGTTCACCAAATTCTTGTCCACTGGAGGTTCGTAAGCCAGCTGTTTAACTTGATCTTTTATTGTAAGATCCTTGCTATCTAGCCTGTTTACGATTTCCGTGGTCGGCAGGTCAGAAACCTGTCTGTCTACTGTAGGGCTCATCTTAGAGCTGTCATTTACGTTCACAGTAGTGGTTGGTATATTATTACTTACTGAATTAATCATAACTAGTACCCCTCTCGAATAACTTAACGACGAAAGTCTAATTTATGTTAGTTATTGGTGTAACTTTTTTTTCTGCAGTCACTACTGCCTTGAATTTCTTATTAGAAGACAGATTTTTTACTAAAATCATATCACCTAATTTGCCGTTTGAGAGGGCCTCCCCATAAGTGGTGATACTTAATCCGGATGAACTTGAAACTATTAGTATGGTGTCATTCTTATTTACGGCATTATTGGGAAGTATATGTTGGGATTTAACCACCGTGTCTCTCGCCATATTTCTTTTAGCTTTGTGTCCAACTATATTCTCAATCGTTATGTAGGCGCCACGTGACGACCGAGAACTGGCCCACTTCATCATTAAATCGTCTTGCTGAATTACTGTGCCTTTTGGAATATTTCGACTGGTAAAAACTATTTTTACTGAATCTGGTATTTCTGGGGCAGCTTCACCGCCACTCGCAACAAGGCTCTCCTGCGTGCGCAAGGCAACTGACCAGCTTGCGGGGCTACCGCAGGAAACATTTAAGGTGTTCCAATTATTTTCATTTTTTGGTGAGATATAAATTTGTGCTGCACACGGGAAAAATGCTCTTTTATCTGATACTAATACTTTGTTGGAAATACCCTCGTCAGCTAGATACTGTTCAGCGATTACTTTGAGATCTGATCCATAAAGTAATTTTCTCTCTGCTGAGAGCATTTGGGTCTGAAAAATTCCTAAGACAATAATTGCAATTCTAAAAAAGATTTTCATTAGAACCGTTCCAATAACTGAATGCTCAACCCATCGAACAGTTTAGCTTTTGTATCTCTAGATAATGCATAAAGCGTTGTTGAATTATTTTTCATCTCTTTAACTGTAAAGTAATATTGCTTCATCCCTGGTTCAGCCGAACTAAAAATATCACTTTCGAGCAGTCCGTCTCGGAGGCCAAAGTCGATGCTCAATGTTTTACTTTTATATTTGATTGGGCTTCTAAAGTTTTTGCATTCTAATTCTTGCAACGTCTCAGCAACCGCACGCTGCGCTAATATACTAATATCATTTTGGATATTCTCCAAATTTTTACGTCCTGAAAATTGCGTTCCCGCATACAGCCCTCGCTTATCAAACTCGATGTCAGCTTCAAGTTCTGTCGAGTTAATTAATTGAGTTTTTCTGGATAAATCAGATTTAACTTTAATTATAAGTGTCTTAGACTTCGCTAGTAAATTAGAGTTATTAATTATGTCTAACTCTAACTTTAAGGAAGCTGTGTATTTTGGATTAGTGTTAGAACTCTGAACGTCACTAGATTTCTCGTATAAGGAGTAGCTGGATTCATCTAAACTATTGGTGGACGGTCCAGGACTTACTTTAAATTTCCCGTCAGAATTTACTTGGGCTGTGACTTGGCGGAGTATTGATTTACCATCAATTTGCATCCAATAAGGTAGCGACTTTCGCACTGATATACCCTGCCAAGCCAACGCTATGCCCAAGTCACTGGGCTGCCGGCAAGTAGGCGCATTTGCGTCACCACCCAGGGGCAGCAGAAGCACTTGGAGGCGCACAGATATCTTTTTGCCATGATCTTTGGTGGATAAAACCCTGTAGCCTGCAATTTTTATATTAGATTTTGTGGAGACCTGGTCAAATAATACTTGGCCATTTTCAACCAACGAGAAGCTGTCCAGATACTGTGCGCCAGTGTCAACAACTGACTGCAGCGCGTTGGCAATCGCCCTGGCTTCAAAGACGTGATTGGGCATCTCAGCCGTTTTCATTGCGGTGCCATCCGCCTCCACTAGCCGTTCGTCGGCAGTGGAGGGGCTTGCTAGCATTATGGCTATTACTGAGATCAGAATTTTGAGATTAGACATTAGCTTTAATCGCAGTTTTTAACCACGTCCCTGCTGATAGACTTTAATTAGACGTTCCAAGTGGCTACGACTTATCGAGAGCACTACCGTGTAGGTGTCGTTTCCTTTAGGTTCAATCGTCACTGTTTCTGCAGCCATTATTGTCCCGCGCACCGCAGAACTTAAAACATCGGAAGTTAACATTCCCTCTGCGACCGTTGTCCTAGCATCTAGACGTGCCCCGTAAATCTGTTCTGCCAAAACGCGGTAGGCATCAATTTTTGCAGCTCGGATTGCCATTAGCCTTCTCTGGTTCAAATTCTTTGATGGCTGGATGGCTATAGCGGAGAAGCCCGTAGCAAAAATTTTCGAGTCATAATAATCTGGAGACTCTGCCAAAGCAATTTCATTAGTGATCGCCTGGGTATTTTGCAGAGCGCTCTGTTGTGCTTGACCCGTGACTTGAAGGTTGTTCGTCACGGGAAGTTCACAAGCAGTCACCAGGATACTGGCGGCAGCAAAGATTGCTGGCTTTGCGATGGTTGTTAAATGCACGATGTCTATCCTTTAAAAGTTCATGTCGGTCGAAGTAAGCAATTACTGTGCCAGAAAAAATTTACTAATATTTAGAAAAATGTCGGACTCTTAAATACTTTTGATTTTTTGTAAAAAATCATGATGGCACGATTTATGCTTTAATATTATCCAACGGTTTTAAATATGATATATAAAATTTAATCGTTTAAAATTAATGAGTTAAATTGTCGTTTAATTGACATGTTTGAGAGTTCCATCGATGCAACAGACCCAGACCATAGGTTTTTCATTGGGCGACATAAAAAAAATGTCAGGCTCACTGCTACCTGTTGGCATTCTCGCTTTGGTTGGAATGCTTGTCCTGCCTTTGCCAGTAGTTTTGCTGGATCTATTCTTTGTGTTCAACATAACTATATCCCTATTAATTCTGATGGTAGCCCTCCACACACACCGCCCCCTTGATTTCTCCTCATTTCCCAACCTGCTACTTTTGGCGACTGTGTTGCGGCTAGGTCTTAACGTAGCATCAACTAGAATAGTTCTGTCGGAAGGACACACTGGCGCGGACGCGGCGGGTCAGGTCATTCAAGCTTTTGGGGAGTTTATTGTCGCTGGGAATTACACTGTCGGGCTGTTTGTTTTTGCAATTTTGGTCATTATTAATCTAGTTGTTATCACAAAGGGTGCCGGTCGAGTTTCTGAAGTATCGGCCAGGTTCACTCTGGACGCAATGCCCGGAAAGCAAATGGCTATTGACGCAGATCTGAACGCTGGCGTTTTAACGCCCGAAGAGGCAACAGAGCGAAGGTCAGATGTATCAAAAGAAGCAGATTTTTACGGCTCAATGGATGGTGCGTCAAAATTTGTTAAGGGTGATGCCATTGCTGGCATCCTGATCTTAGCGATCAATGTTTTAGGCGGTCTAATAATTGGGATTGCGCAGCACGACTTAAGCATAGCTCAGGCAGCAGAAAATTATATCTTGCTTTCGATCGGTGATGGGCTGGTGGCACAAATCCCCTCACTTTTATTGTCAATCGCCACTGCCATCATCGTTACGCGCGTTTCCTCATCTGAAAATATGTCGGAGCACATAACACGCCAAGTCAACCTGTCTGCCGCTTGGCTACCAACGTCGCTAGTTATGCTCGCCTTAGGCTTAGTGCCCGGCATGCCTAATATGCTCTTTATTGGCTTTTCTCTAATTACTGCCTTTCTTGCATGGAATTCAAGAAAGAGGGAGGCCTTAACAGCGTCAAATGAAGTCACGGCACTTGAGGCTGATGAGACAGTCGAAGATGGCGAGTTTGGGCTAGGTGACGTCAAAGACGCATCTAAAGTATCAATCAATATTGGATACAGCCTGGTTGCATTAGTCGACGAGGGTAATGCTGACAACTTGGTGCCAAAGGTAACTCGCTTGCGGAAAGAGATTTCCAAGGCGCTAGGTTTTATAATTCCTGGTGTGCGGATCCGTGATGACTTGAACTTGGAAGCGTCTCAGTATCAAATAAAAATTGGTCAGAAAATCGTTGCAGATGACATCATCTTCTCAGATAAAAAACTGGCGATCCCAGGAGATAGTAC
>JAPKEA010000410.1 GCA_028822275.1 Planktomarina sp.
GGCGCTCTGAATTTCCAGCGTTTTAGGAGTTTAAACTAGGCTGGGGGGAACTACGCCACCGATTTTCTCAGCGAAGTAATTAAAACAGGTATCATTGAAGTTTTTTGATATTTTTTTATTGTATTTAGTAATAAAAGTGAAACGTCTTTTAAAAGATGTGAGCCTTAATTAATGGCACAAGTAAATAAAATAGTAATTCTTTGATGAATATGACCGTGAAAACTGTGATTGCCCGCTCTTTGATATTGGACATTTTTCGCACTATCGCGCAATGTTTACGTTAGTGGCTATTCAGTTTTGGTTTTAGTGTAACATTAGTATTTTAGGCAGCAAAAGAGGCTGGGCCCTCTTGTAATACAGCAAGTAAAATGGCTGGATCTTCGTTGTTTCGAAGCTTCATGCAAACATCTGCGTCACGCAATGTACGAGAAACCAAAGCAAGCGCTCTAAGGTGCTCAACTCCACTAGAAAGTGGGGCGAATAGTGCAAAAACTAAATCGACAGGTTGTCGATCAACGGCATCAAATTCGACTGGACGATCGAGCTTCATGAAACAGCCTACTATGTGGTCAATGGTCTCCAAGCGTGCATGGGGCAGTGCAACACCGCGCCCAACGCCCGTTGGACCTAAAGTCTCGCGCTCTAGAAGCGCCTCAATAGCGATCTCAGGATTAATTCCATAGGCTTGGCCGGCCACGGCGGCCAAATCTTGAAATAAACGTTTTTTACTACCTATCGAATGCGCAGTACGCACGGCCCCCGGCTGCAAAATATCAATTAGATCCATATTTATATTGCTGTATTTGAGTTTAAGTCGGGTCGACCCACCCAATATTGCCGTCTTCACGGCGGTATACAACATTTACTCCATTATGGCCTTCGTTCCTGAAGACAAGGGCCGGTTGCCCAGCTAGTTCCATCTGCATCACTGCTTCACCTACGGACAGAGATTGGATCTTTAGCTCCATCTCCGCCACGATTAATGGCTGTAGTGTGTCAGGCTCTGAGTCGTCTAACACATCGCGATGTGCGAGGATATACGAGGAACTGGAGGAAAGTTCAACGGGCTGGACGCGTTCTTTATGATGATCTTTTAAACGCCTCCTGTAACGTCGTAATTGTTTCTCCATTTTCTCTAATGCAGAATCAAAAGCAGCATAAATTTCATAACTGTGGGCTCTGGCTTGTGTTGTGAGCCCGGTGGAAAGATGAACTATAATTTCACAGACATATTCATTGGCACTTCTTGAGAATATCACCGTCGCATCTGTTGGTCGTTCTGCATATTTATTAACCACATCACCTAAAACAGATTTTACATATATCTGCAGGGCTTCACCTATATCGATTTGTTTTCCAGTTATTTGATAGAGCATTTAGCCTCCTAAAATTAATCAGCGATTCAATTTGATACCCTTGGTATCGATTCAAAAGTTTTATTCCCGAAAAACCCAAGTGGGCTGGCAAGCTGCCGTTGGCAGTTTGTTTGATTTAGCTGATGAAATGACACGAAGTCACAAACTTATTTGGCCAAACTCGGAGGCCACCTGTCAACCCAAAAGTGAAAATTAAACCATTCTGAAATGTTCGCCCAGGTAAACGCGTTTGACGTTTTCGTCCTGAACTATTTCCTCAGCAGTCCCGCTCATTAAAATTTTTCCATCGTGCAAAATATAAGCTCGATCTACAATTTCTAATGTTTCTCTGACGTTATGGTCAGTTATCAAAATACCCAAGCCGCGCTTTTTCAGCGTAGACACCAAAACTCTAATTTCGCTAACTGCTATGGGGTCCACACCTGCGAAGGGTTCATCTAATAAAAGATACTTGGGGTTGGCAGCCAAACACCGCGCAATTTCAGCACGTCTTCGCTCACCACCTGAAAGTGCGAGGGCTGGTACCTGCCGCAAATGGCTGATTGAGAATTCGTTAAGCAATTCTTCAAGTCGCTCGTAACGGCGTTTGCGATTTGGTTCAGTGAGTTCAAGTACAGCAAGAATATTATTCTCAACATTCATACCTCGAAAAATTGACATCTCTTGCGGTAAATACCCAACACCCAATCTTGCGCGACGATACATTGGGAGGCGGGTGACATCTTTTCCGTCAACGCTAACTTGGCCAGCCTCTGGAGCTACCAAGCCTGCAATAGAATAAAAGCAGGTGGTTTTACCTGAGCCGTTTGGACCCAGTAGTGCTACGACCTCACCCCTGTGCAATTGCATGCTTACATCACGAATAACTAGACGTTTTCGATAGCTTTTCCGGAGGGACTTAACATTAAGCCCCCCACTGCCGTCTGATATTTTAAATTTGGCCGGTTTCATTAATTAGAACCAGTTTTCAAAACAGTGCGTACGCGCCCCGTCAAAACAGCAGACCCTGTTGCAAGGTCCACGTTCATGGTTTCGGCTGAAATCGCGTTTTGCCCCTGCTTCAAGAGGACGTTGCCATTCATTACTAGTGTGTTGTTCGTCAGTGAATAACTGGCTATTTCAGATTCTGCTTCGTTAGATTTGGTCACGAAAGTGACCCCGCCCGAAGCTGTGAGTTGGTCGATTCCCCCCTCCGCTAGGTATGTTACAATCACTAGCTCTGCCGAGATGCGCATATCGCCCTGACCAATAACAACATTACCTTCAAATCGGGCTGAGCCATCTGCTTGGCTTATGCTTAGTTTATCGGATGTCATGTTCACAGGTGCATTGGGGTCTAAACTTACACTACCTAAGAGCAAGCTGGTTTGTGCTACCGCTGGGAGAGAGGCGTTTAAGGTCAATAGGATAATTGAAACTAACGTTAAGATTTGTCGCACAAAGAGCCCCTATCAGTTTTTGTAAGGTTGGTATATCAGCTGAACACCGTTTGTGAAAACGATTTGCC
>JAPKEA010000411.1 GCA_028822275.1 Planktomarina sp.
CAAAAGCACGCTCGACGCCTGCAACTCCCAAAACCTCAGCTGAATGCACGCCTTGTTCACCAAATGTAGCACCGCCTAAAATATGGCCAGCGAGTTGCCCATTAGGATACAATCGCATTTCTCGCGGCCCAAACAATAGACCAGGTTCGCCGATATCATGTACGGCTTGTTTTTCCTCTGGACTGATAGCACCCTTTAGCCAAAGAAATTTTTGTTTACCCGTAAAACGCGATCCTACCTTAACAGCGTTCAAGTCAGGAAAAATTTTGGATAATTTCTGCGCGGTGGCGATAGGATCAATTAGTTGATGCGGATGCACATAGAGCGAATGCGTTTCAATATTTGTCGCTAACACGCGACCATTGCGATCTAGTATATCAGCACGGCTGGCCACAATCCGTGCCGCCGTTGCTTGCGCTTTTGGCTCACTTGGCTCAATCAAGGCCATCGCTGTCATACGCATTCCGATCATACCGAAGCATATCACAAAAATACCGCCCAACATTACCAGCCTTCGCTGTGTTTTTCGTAAAATTAATTCATGCTTTTGTATTACTCGTTCACGGCGATTTTCGCGCTCAATTAAATCAGGGTTTTCACCCGCTGTCCGAGCGAAGAAGATGCGTGCAAGAGGCCTGAGTGGCTTGCGGGTCATTGAGAATTCTCGCGGTTCATTACCTCAATTGGCTCAGCAATTGGGCCCAGATCTGGACCTGGAAAGGGAATTTGCTCAATGCGCGCAAAGTGATCAGAGGTTATTTGCAGTAAGCGTAAATCGTCAAAGTTTGCGTTTGCCAATTTCATCAACCGTTCAGGTCGGTTAAGGTATGCCCATTCTGCTTTTAAAACCCTCACCCGAGACTGTGCTATTACAATATCTTCGTTTAACTGTGTGACTTTATCTAAAGTGACTTTCGTGGCATAATTCTCAGTATAGGCCCATAAAGCCAAAGCCATGACGCTCATTACCAAAACCGCTAACGCCAAATTTCTCATGTCACTCTCCGAACAGGTAACTGCGGCACAGCCATGGCCTTCAAATCGACCGGCATAGCGGCAGCATCGGTACGCTTACCAACACGTAGCTTTGCGGAACGCGAACGGGGGTTGCGCTGCAGCTCATCTATATTTGCTTTAATTGCTTTACGGCTTTTCATATTGAATTGCGCGGCAACCGCTTCAACTGAAGGCGCATAGCGGCTTCCAGCTTGCGTGCCACAACGAGCTTGGAAGAACCGCTTCACTATCCTGTCTTCTACTGAATGGAAACTAACCACAGCCAGGATTCCACCTGGGCTCAAAACCCGTTCAGCCGCCGCCAATCCTGCAATCAGCTGATCGTATTCACCATTTACTGCAATTCGCAGCGCTTGAAAACTACGTGTTGCCGGATGGGAGTGTCCCGGCTTTGAGCGTGGCAAACAGCGTTCTATGACCTCCACTAATTCCAGAGTTCGCTCAAACAGTGCAATCTTCCGGCGCGCTGCAATAGACTTCGCAATTCGACGGCTGGCTCGTTCCTCACCAAATAAAAATAAAATATCAGCTATCTGCTCGACTGTTTCCGTGTTTATAATATCTGCTGCTGTCCTGCCGGTTTCCCCCATACGCATATCTAGAGGTCCATCCCGTTGAAACGAAAACCCACGTTCAGCCTGGTCAAGCTGCATGGAAGACACACCTATATCCAAAACCACTCCATCAGCTTGATCCACGACCTTATCAAGATTTGAGAACGTATCTTGAACGAGAGACAAGCGCTCCCCATAATCACCCACCCATGACTGCGCCATTCCAAACACGCTGGGGTCACGATCAATGCCAATCACATGATCGGCACCGGCCTCCAGAAGATATTTCGAGTACCCTCCCGCACCAAAAGTACCATCGATCCAAGTCCCTCGGATTGGAGCTGACGTTTCTATTAATGGCAAAATAAGCACTGGAATGTGTGGAGTAGATTTCGTGTTATAGCTCTCCATGCAATCAATCCCCCGCCGTAGCATCCAAGTATGACAAAGGATCAAAATCTTCGGGCAACTCATCAAGCCAAGCTTCTGCTTTTGCCAACTCAACATTTTCGTATGTTTCAGTCTTCCAAATCTGAAAAGTATCACCGGCCGCTATAAAAAAAGCATCGCCTTCGATATTAATTTTTTTACGGAGTTTTGCCGGAAGAACAAAACGTCCAGTTTCGTCGACAATGGTTGGAAACGACTGGCCATGAAACAAACGCTGTAACATTCGTCGCTCCATTGAGCCACGGGGCAATGCATCAATTTTAGCATCAACCTCGTCTATTGCATCGACTGTATAGCACTCTAGGTAAGTGCGGCGGTGGTCACCATAAACAATCACCATCTCCGGGTTGAGGCCCTCGGTGTGATTGGGATCGCCCTGCTCCAGAACACGGCGAAATGAGGCAGGTATTGAAACCCGGCCCTTGTTATCCACCTTGTGATGACTTTCGCCTCTGAACCTGCGTGCCACTTGGGCTTGCCTCACTCATAATTGGGCACAAGGCCACTAAAATAAAAACGGCGGATTGAACTGCTGCTACCGCTCAATCCGCCGACTTGTCCCTCACGGGATGTCCAGCTTCGCGAGCCACCTGGGGGGAGATGTGTGCTCGCTAACGCGCCGGATCTCTTCAATTATGGAAGTGGCTGCCTGTATGTAACCTGCGCTCGCCTTTGCCCTTCTTCTTGGGGCTTTTGATCTTTCCCACTTCCGTACCTAATTAATGACATGGGAAAACATGGGAATCAATAGAAATATTTATGGCTTTTAAAAACTCTCATAAGAATTAGCCCTTGATATAGAAAAAATGAGTAAATTAATATTGAATTATATCTATATGTAGTAGTTTTT
>JAPKEA010000041.1 GCA_028822275.1 Planktomarina sp.
AAATTAAGGACTCCAATGCGCAAGACAAACAAGGTTGTAAGAATTAGTTACAGTGGCGGCCTATTAGGTATATTTTTTGGTAGCGCACGGGGAAAGTTGGAAAAGGTGCTAGAAGAGCATAACGAAGATGGCTGGAATTTGGCTGAGGTTATTGCTGATAATCCGAATTTACTAATTTGGGGAGTTCGGGCTGTCATCCTAACCGTCACACTTGGCCTTTGGACACTTTCTACCGGATATTTGTTGATACTTGAACGGCCAACAAGAGATGCGTCAGATAAAATTGGTTATGACAAAGTCTAGTTAGTCATAATACAACTAGCCATTAAACTAGCAAGTAGACTGAAATTATTTGATAAATCGTGGCTACCCTTCTTATGAAGGATAATATGACCCAGTTCATCCTTATAATTACACCAAAGCCATAGCGGTGAAGTGTTCCAATATCAAAAATAAAATTTTATAATAATTACAGTGGTTTAAACTCCTTATATTCGATGCATTAATTGCAAGCCTCTAAGTAAATACACATGATCATTTAGATTGATACTTATGAAGAAAAATTCATAGCCCGCATAATACCAGCTTTAACTAAAGTCTTGTCAGTAGCCGTTATGCCGTTAGCTGCAAAAAATTATCACAGAGGCTTGGAAGCCTATAATTCTAATAATTTTGCTACAGCAATCAAAGAAAGGTTGCCAGTGGCCAAAAGTGGATAACCGATTTCTCAAATTAATCTTGGGTTTATTTACAGCACTGACATCTTACAGCACAAGACTATGTAGAAACAGCGACATAGTGCGTAATGGCTGTTGAACAGGGTATTTCTAACGCTCGTCATACTCGTAGGTTTATGTATTACAAGGGCTATGGAGCTGGTCAGGACTACTTTAAACCTTTGTAATGGTGAAAATCAGCTTCCGAACAGGACTATGCCAAAGCACAATTCAATTCTGGAGTTATGTATGAAAATGGAAGCGGTGTATTTTAAGACAATGTCATAGCTCAAATGTGGTACACGTATCGCCAATGCTAATAGGATTGAAAAGCTAATAAACGGAGAAACCAATATGCAGACGTTACAGACTTGTTGAAAGCCTCTAAAGGACAAGTAATGGCTATCGAATGTATAAAAAGTGCTTACAAAACCTGTGAATATTAATAATTTTAAGGCTTCCTAGGCTAGTTTTAATGCCTGAGCGTCAGATGTAATTTTTATAAGCATAACTCAAGTTTGGATTTTTTTAATTAAAAAGATGACTTCATAGCTATTCTTAACAACACCAATTTATTTGTGCAAATAATAAGCATTTCACTGCTAAAATAAGCGACCTACATCTAGGCTATGTTCGGTGCTGAAGTATCTTTATAGCAATGACCGCCACAAAAAAAACATCACAGACACATTAAAAGTTAATATATTTGTAAGCATCTTGGAAAACAGCGCTTGATTTAATCACTATAGTCTATAAAAATTAAAATCTAAATTTGATATGGGAATTAGTAATGGAAGTTCTTGTTATATTCATGGCTATAATGTGGTCGATACAGTCATATGTTGTGGTATTAGAAAAATTATAGAATGGTAGCGGGACGTTTTTCAGGGTCTGCATGGATCTATTAGAATTACAAAAAATATTTTTATATTTTTATAGCAATCAAATGGACCACTGAAATTAAAACCATAGTAATAGGCGTAAGTAATCCAAAAAGCGTCGCGAGCCGATCCACCAGATTGGACGGGTGCCTGCTGAAACCTTTACGACACCAGTCATCCCAGGCAACCACCAACCAGCGACCTCTTCAGGGGCAGTCATACGGACTGGGAAAACGTTATCGGCATCCTGTACTTTCGGCGCAGGTACAATTCGCACTATGTTCATTAAAAACGTATCCTTAGGGCGAGCTAAGAGAGTTAACTGCACTTTCTGACCTTCACGAACAAAACTTAGATCTTTTTCTGAAACTGCGGCTTCAACGTATAGCGAAGACAGAGCAGCGATTGTGATCTGACTTTCACCACGCCTCACGGCTTCCCCAATCTTCTTAGCAGGTTCTCCTTCAACTACGATGCCTGGAATTGGTGCACGCGCTGTAGCTGACGAAAGTTTTTGATCAATTTTCAACAGCTTAGCACGCAACTCGTCAGACTTTGCGAGTGCAACCTGCATTTCAGACAACTGATTCAGAGAACGACGTATTTCTGCGTCACGAGTCGACTGCGCCAATTCAGCAATCAAAGCATTGCGCTCCAACGTAAGTTCGGCAGTGTTTAATACAAAAATCGCATCACCTTTTTCGACAGATGATCCAATTATAATGTCACTACTCTCAATGAAGCCATCGTAAGCCGCTCCAACATACGCTGTCGCATCGGTTTTAAGTACAGCTGTGGCCGATAAGCGAAACGGGACTGGAACAAACATCACGCCAAGCAAAATGACAACCATCGTCAACATAAGAATTCTCCCTGAACCAGTCCGTGGTTTCAGTACACGCGGCATGGAGCGGCCAAGTTCGCGATACAATCTTACTAATAACCACTTTGTATTCAGCTCATGCCAACGCAGTGGAGCTATAGCCATTTCGCAATATAGCCGCAGCGCCCATTGCTCTGCTGTCGTAAAGTTTGAACGTTGGCGCTCAAGCGTTATAGCCCCCAACTCCAGCTCACTACCTTTTCCCTGGCTATAAATCAGCGGTAGGGTCAAAATATGCCCCGACTTCACCAACGCAATATACGCTTTATGCGCATCGCTAACCTGTTTTTGCTCAGTCGCAGGGAGCATAACTTCTTTTCCCTGTGTCAGCGCCTCTTGCCCTGCCTCCTCAAGTAGTGATGTCGCCTCAGAACGACGGTCTACCTTCTCAGAATGGCTCACTGCACTTAGGCGCAAGCCTTCTAAACTGCGCCAACTCAAAGAAACTGTCTCACAAGCAAAGTACTCTGAAAGATCATTAACAAAAGAGAGAGCCGCCTGATCAAAACTACTTGAATCTAAAATTCTTCCTATAGACTCGAGTGCTTGAGCCAACCTTGTGGCATCTCTTGCACCAGATTTGGCCTGGCGCAAAACATCAAAATTACGCGGAATACAAATAAAACCCGTCAGTTTTTGCAAAGAAGATTCTGCAGCGATTGACTGTGAAATTTCCGCTATTACGATAATTTGCTGTTTTCTATTCACTGTCAGCAATTCAGCAAGCACATAGAATTTTCCAATATTATCTTTTGCAACGGCAACGCCATTACGCCCAAGCTTTTTGAGCACAGCAGGTGACAGAACATCTTCGAATGAACCGATGGCGCCAGCTGGCACTTCGGCCAAAACCTGCCACAGGGCGAGGCTGTCTGTCGCTGGTCGCCACGCCACCCTTATAGCCCGCGCATTAATCTGCTGCAGCACAACTTCTGCCAAAAAGGCCCAAAATTCAGTTGGTGGACCTGAATACTCTGCTAAGCTGTTAAGAGATTCCAGGTATTCAGCATCCATGGAATTGGGATAGGTAGTCATATCATGTTCTTCTCTGTTTCGATCTCGTTTTCTAACGCAGATTTACGATGCTTGTAAGCTAAATGCTCCGCCCGCCTCTGCGCTAAAAACAGCATTAAACAAGCCACAGTCTGGGTAGCGAATTTTATACGGAAGCTTACTGCCCAAATCCTCCTTACGATCGTCGGCAAAAAACGTGTCACAACATCTTCGTCTAAAGCTACATAACGCTCATAACTTCCTGGATCGCCCTGCCGCGCACAACGACCTATAAGCTGACGATCAATCCGAGAAAAATCATTAGTTTCAGCAATTATAACATGCAGGCCACCACATTTTACAACATCTTTAGGTATTTTGATGTCAGTCCCACGTCCGGCCATATTTGTCGCAATTGTAACCATGCCAGATTGCCCTGCCCTTGCAATTATTGTATTTTCCTCAGTATCATTAACAGCATTCAAAATTTTAAACGGCAAGTCCGGCGCCTCAGCAGTAAAAATAGTAGCAAGATTTTGGCTGGTCAAAACACTTTTTACACCTATTAATATAGCTCGCCCCTCATGCGATAAAAGCTTGGTATCCTTTACAATTTGGCTTAATTTTTCCTCATCGTAACCAAAAATCTGGTAGCCTATAGCTTTTCTTTTTGACGGTTGGTGTGTCGGGACTTGCACAATCCCCAAGCCATAAACTTTTCCCAGTTCAGTCTTGGACTCATGCGCTGTGCCAGTCATACCACCTATCCTGGGCAAGCGTTGAAAATAACGCTGAAAGCTAAGCCGCGCGCGCACCGAACTAGGGTCTGATATATCTAGGTCAAGAGCTGCCTCAAGCACTTGCTGCACACCCAGTGATAGAGTGCGTTCGCGCGCAAGTCTTCCTGTTAGTTCATCTATTAGAACAACCTTTCCTTCTTCAATGAGGTAATGTTTATTACGCGCCATCATATGCATTGAGTATAAAGCTGTATTTACAAGTTCTTCGGCTCGATCACGGCGCTGCCAGAATGGCCCAGCATCCAGTACCATACGCGCTACATTTATCCTACCTGCAGGCGTAAGTTCTACACTTCTCAGCTCTGTATTGACTAAGTAATCGATACTAATTTCCAAATTACGAGCCAAATCAACCGCTTTAACGGCAGCGGAAGCAAGCAAATCATCTGGCTTTTGTTCTGAAATAATTAGTGGCGTGACCGCCTCATCAATGAGTACACTGTCTGCCTCGTCCACAATCACCTGATAAGCCCCACGCATCACAATACCACTTGCCTTAACTTTTCCAGCGTTTAAGGCAGGGGCTAATGCGTGTTTGATGCGGCCAACCTTCCCTGCAAGCACCAAGTCATCGCGCAAATGGTCAGCGAGCATATCGCGAGCCGTCGTGTATACAATATCATGCCCATAGGCAGCGCTGCGTCTATCTGGAGGGACGTCGCCCGTCACAAAAGCAGCTGTAACACCACATTTTGCAAATAATTTCTGCCCCAACTCACAATCGCGTGCGGCAAGATAATCATTAGCAGTAACTACGTGCACAGGCATTCCACGCCAAGCAGCCGTAATCGCTGACAGGTTAGCTGTCAGCGTTTTACCCTCACCAGTAGCCATCTCCGCAACCGCTCCTTTCAAAATAGCAAAGGCTCCCATTATTTGCTCACGGTGAGGCTTAAATCCAAAAACACGACGAACCGCCTCACAGATCCCAGCCATCGCTTGGATATCTACGGAGCGAATACGAGACGAGTAAGCTTCACGCTCAAACTTAGATCGTTTTTGTAAATTTATAATTGTTTGAGCAAATTCAACATCGGAAAGAGCTTCCAGGTGCGTTCGAGTTTCAATAACTTTATCCGATAACTTGCCCAGTTGCGATAAAGACCGTTGGAACGCATGGAGTTTTATCTGAAGTCGCGCCGAAGTTTTATCGAGCCATAAAGGTCGTGGCTCACTTTGATGCGTTGCTAAAACATGAAGCGTGGCACTAGGGACAGCGCATGCCTTCCCCCCCTGTTGCCAAAGACTCAAACCAGGATGGGAGTATGATAGATATTTCTCTCTAACTTCTGATAACGTAGCCCGCTCCATTACAATTTATACCGGCGCTGAAAAAATTGGCGTACATTCGCATATACACGCTGCCCCACAGACCGTGAAGGAAGCTTTATGCGAAGCCAGCCACGGCGCCCATCCAAAATATTAGAATTAATAGACTCTGTGGAAAGCGAAGAAACAATCAGGAAAAAACGTTCGGCGGCCTGCGGATTGTCTTTATTTTGCAAATCCATAGCCACATCGCCGCCCGCCAATGGTGACACAGCAACCGAAGGTAAATCTTTCTGAGAAAAGGGAATAACTCGTAACTCCAGAACAGAAAGCGTGCTATCACGCTGCCCTTCAAGCTTGGCTGTTGCATCAGAGGCTACCATAGCAGAAATCTCGCTGGCATCTTTTTGCTTAAGAATTGCTTTGAATTCGTAGTCACCAGATCGCAGGACAACCCCAACTTCTGCCCCTCTCATCAGCCATTGTCCAATATGCGCTTTCATTCCAGGAGACGTCCATAATCCCGCGTGGGGTGCCTTTAATAATAACTTGGAAATCTGACTAACTATATACGAGCGTGTAACTTTCATTGTCTCGTATTCTTGCTCAATCGCAGCAAAAGTTACACTACCTTGGGCTAACGATTGGCTAATACGTGATTGCACACCCCGAATTTTTGCATCAATACCCTGAAGTTCAAGATACAATTCCGGATTACTGAAAGCAATTATTGGGTCTCCTCGCTCGACCCACTCACCAGATCGTGGGTAAACCTTATCAACGATCCCATTAACAGGTACAAAAATTCGAGTTTTCTCTGTTGCTTCGACTACCCCTTCCAAAATGCGCGCATAGGGCAGCGGGACAAGGACTACTATTGCTAACAATGTAATTAAGCTTGCGCTTGCACCCAAGGCCTTCGTACGATGTTTTGCCATAAAGCTTGGCTCTCCAAGTGGTTTCAAAAACTTAGTAACTGGGGCCAGAAAAGTAGAATATGCCAAAGCAGCAGCCACAGCTAGCCCAAGTCCAAAATACTGATCAGCAATAAATTTTACAATCCCAACCATTATAATAATCCGATAGGTATTTGATGCAAGAAAGAAGGTTGCAAGAAATATTTTTCGGCGTTGGCTCACTTTATATAGATTTGTTTCTGGCTCACTAAGCACTTTGTTTTTAAATAACTCGCTCACCTGTTTTTTCGCAGCAGTATGAAGATTTGGAATCGCAACAAAATCTGACAAGATATAATATCCATCAAACCGCATCAGCGGGTTAGCGTTAAAAAATACAGTATAAACCGCGGTCACAAACATTAGGTTCATTGCTACTTCGTTCAATACTCCAGGTGGCGAATACGCCCAGAGGATAATAGCAATAGAGCAAAATATGATGTCAGAATACATACCGGCAGCCCCAACAGCGGCGCGGTGCCATTTATTTCGAAATGCCCAACTAGCGGATACATCTGCATAGGGAAGCGGCGTGAACATTAACAGCATCACACCCACCGTGCGGACATTGCCACCATAGAATTTACAAAGCGCAGCGTGGCTGAACTCATGCGCTATATGGGTCAAGAACATCGCAATATAAAGTGGAAGCAAATTTCCCATTTGCAATATTGTCTTACTCTGTGAAAATGCCCGGTCGGCGCCCAATACAAACTCATAACCAGCCCAAAAACACATTAAAAAAACTAGACATATCGCAGGCAGGCCATAGATAATTCGGATGAATGGGGTCACTCGCTTCAAAAACCGTTCAGGGTCTAATAAGGGAATACGGAAAAAAAGAAGTTCGGAGATTTTAGCTGCAATAGGCTTTTTCTTTTTCTGGAGAGCTCGCTCCAACAATCTCTCTTCGTTTACTCCCCCCTCCACGTAAACAAGGTTTGCACTATAAAGCGCTGTAATAAGGTCAAAGAAATCTTTCTGCCCAGGAGCAGTTTTAGGCGATATGTTTACAAAACCACGCCAGACTTCATGCAAAGTCTGGCTTGGTTTTATTAGCTGTATCAACACATGAGTTTCAGGTCGCGCCCTAAAAAACCCAGAGTGAATGAGTTCATGATACACATAGAAAATATCGTTCCGAAATTTTTGTTGTCGGACAGCAACTGAAGGGCGCAATCCCAAACGCAATTCCGCAATTCGGTGCCACTGGTCGTAAAATGTTTGCTTACCCATAGCTTAGCCCCTTACTGGGGTTTCAGAACCAAATTAGCGCTCATCCCGGGCCGTAACCAGTCTTCTACGTCACTGACTAATACTTTGACCTCCAGCAGCCCAGAGGCTGAATCAATAACTGGTGAAATGAACTTAACGACACCACCAACTGTAATATCGCGCGAAAAAATTTGAACCCAAACGCTCATCCCAAGATTCAATTTATCTGCATAAGCAACCGGAATATTTGCTACGAATTGTAGTTGGCTAAGATCACAAAGTACCATAATTGGGTCATTAACCTGTGCACTTTCACCGGTCATTATTTCAATCTTACTAATGATCCCATCGCTTGGAGCTATGAGAGTACGGCGTTTGAGGTTTTCGCCTGCAGTTTTATGATCAAACGCATCCAACTTAGCTTGAGATTCCAAACGTGAGATTTCAATTTCTGCCAATCTGAATGCCAGCGAACGGTTTTGCACTTCTTCAAGGCTGATCCCACCAGTTGTAGAGTGAATAAGCTCAGCTGAAACCATCTGTTTACGGGCTATGGCGCTGCGGGCAAAAGCCGCTCTTAATTCTGCATCATCTTGCATTATGGTTTTTCGGCGCGCCAGATCTATTTTTTCTATCTCCTGATCAAGTCGCATTAAAATATCGCCAGCACTCACTATTTGACCTTCATCAACTAATGTTTCGCTCACCAAACCAGAAACTGCAAACGCGAGATCCAACTCCGCCCGGCAAGCTGTAAAGCCGCTAAGAACCGGATCAGATGACAGCAGTCCTACTGTCGTATAATCTGTTTGTCCCTGATCTATCGATTGCGCCCATGACGGCGAAGACGCCACACAAAATATAACGGCTAATTTCAGCCCCAAAAACTGCCTCATTCAACCCCCATTCTGGATAGCAATGTGCCAGTTACCTTCGATGCAAGGTAGCTAGATAGATTTTGTTGTGCAATTGCCTCCTGCTGGCCTTCTATCGCAAGGTAATAGGTCAACTCGCGGTTCAAAACCTCAAGTTTTGAGCTTTGACCATTTGCTGACTTTTGCTTTTCTCCTAGATACAAATCCCTATATGTATCGACCATCTTTGATTGTTCAGCTAGCTGATCATTTGCGCGATCTAGAATGGATTTAATGCCGTTAATTTCGCTAGCAATGCGCTGGCTAAATGCATTCATAGTAAGCTCTGCTTGCTTTTCGCGCAGTTTAGCCGCTTCGAGTTCTTTTTTCTTCGTAATGTTCCCAAGAACCCCACGACGGTATTCAAATCCAACACGCCACGTGCGGTAGGGGTTCTTATGTGAAAACACATCACGGAACGGCGTATATGTATCTGAAAGGTAAGTTTTTTCAGTATCCAGCTGGAGGTTAATTTCCGGCTTAGCCTGGTTTTCAGCCATTAAGATCCCAATTTCTTCACGTTCAATTCGCAAAGCATTAATTCTTGTTTCAGTGCGGAGGATCACAGCCTCATCTACCGAAGTCAGATACCTAGGGTCAACAAGTTCACCAGACGGGGAAAGTAAACTATCACTGGGCATCCAGAGATTTTTTTGTAGGTCACCTTTAAGTGCAACAAAAAATATCTGGAACGCACCAATTTGTTCGTTTAATTCCTGGCGCGCTTCATTTAACGAACTCACCTGTTGAGAAACTTTTGCAGAGGCTTCTTTTAATTCGGCAGAACTGCGGAGCCCAGCCGAAACCTGTGCTGCCATTTCTTGTTCTAACGCATTCGCGGTATCATAAGCTTTCCTACGCCATTCCACTCTGGACTGTGCGCGTTGTACCATCAGGTAGGTTTTAATCGCATCAAAGGCGCGCTGAGATTTTACTAAACGGCTAGTTTCCGAGGCGATTTTTTCGTCAATACGCGCTATTTCTATCGGTGCCTTATTATATTTTGTTCCAGCATTGCGCAAAATTGGCACAGTAAGCGAAGCTCCCAAGACAGATGTTAATTCCGGACTGGCCGTGCCTGCAGTACTCTGTACAGAGTTACGGAGGGATTCAACTTGGTAGAACAAATCCATTTTGACACCCGAGGGGTTCTTTCCCTCAAGACCAACACGTGCTTTTGTTGCCAAAGAAGCATACGGGTTTGGATCTCCCTCTGAATCGGTTCCTGAACCCTGGGTAAGAGCTTCTGCCGCGCTACTTTGTGACAATTCAGAATTACGGTCGATCGACCCATATACTTGAGCTTCAAAAATGCCCCATGCACCAAGCGCATTTTGCTGCGCCAAAACGATTTCTATATCTTGTGCACGAATAGATTCATCAGACACTGAAAGTAGGCGCACAAAATCATTTAACGTAAGTTTGCCGCTCGAAAGATTAATATCAATCGGAATTCTGGCCTTTACGGCTTCATCAGAAAACGCCTGAACCGCAAAAATTTCTTTTGGTCGTTGCTCACAGGCTACCAATACAAAAGATATGGCAGTTCCAAGCAACAATATGTTCAAGCATTCCATATGCTATTTCCTTATACGATTTTTCCAACCTGCTTTTCGTATTCACCCAGAACACGCTGCAAAGTTTCAGCAAAGCTTTTGGCCACTGATGGCGTCAAAATAATACGAGACGAAAGGTCGATTACAACTTCGTCCTTAACTGCGCCCCAAGTCTTGTTAACACCAAACAGTAGGGTCACTTCGTCCTTGCTCATTCCAACATTTGCAACGTTGGCATAATTAGAGGACATACTGGTGTCGTCAAACCGTACGCGCACGTCTCGGGTTGAAGCATCAGTAGTAGCCTCTACTGTCTCCTGAATTTCATCTTTCATTTTCTTTTTTATCTTTTTCTCAGCCATTAGAGGCTCCTTTTCTTTTTTTAGCTACGGCCCATTGTTTTCGTGTGCAAAGTACGTACCAATCGGAATATAATATTTTGCAGCTTATTCAGCCGCAAGCATAGGTATGTCGATGTCATCATCTGCCAACTCAATGGCAGACTGTTGCACTGGGCGCACATTAATATTCTCTAATTCAGTAGACCCTTCGATAGACGAACCGTCATTTGTACGTAGTAATGGATAATCAAATATCACGTCTTGATCAAATTCAGAACGCACCTCATTTGCGAGTTCTAAATCAAATTGCACAGCGTTGCCACCAAGCTCTGATGACACATAGCTTTTCTGACCAGCCCTATTCTGGATATTTATAACTTCTCTAGACTTAGCAATTGAGCGGATTTGATCGGCGCGCCCAGTTAAATTATCCAAACGATCGTTCAAACGCTTAAAAGAATCATCATTTTGAGTAAAATTATTCATTTCTAGCAAGTCACGAGCCGCGATTTCATCACTATCTGCACGCTTTTGCTCCGCTATGCTATTCAGCTTATCAGATACTGGCGCCGAAAGCTGTGATGACATACGCTGGCGGCTTGCGTTGCCCCACTGATCTTCGAAGAAGTTTGGCGCCATGTTACGAACAAGATATATCCATTGCCCCCCCAAGTTTGATAACGACCCATCCTCATATGGGTTACCGTCTCCATAGGTCTGTGAGCCATGGGTAATATCACCAGTCGAAGTTAAGATCACATCGCCGTCCCCCTCGTTAACGATCGCCGAGGGAATATTTGCAAATACCTTATCGTTCCCAACGGAAAAGGCTGTACGGTTCTGAATATTGATACCATCGGTTAGTGTATTATAGCCACTAATGAACTTCGCGTCAGTATTCAGATTATCTTCCCATTCTTGACCTATCCCGTCACTTGCTTCCATCATAAGCACTCGCGTGACGATCAAATCAACGTCTTCCGAAATTGTGTTGTCGAGGATAGCGCCGTCGAAGGTTTGAAGTAACACAGTTTCAACTGCCTCAATCCGGTCTATATGAATAGATCCCTCACCAGATTTGATACCTGAATTCACGGTAATTTTGACATCATTTGCCGTGATAAGGGTATCGGCGTCATCCATCAAGACGTAACCTTGGTCAACTAGCATGTTCAGGTCCCAAACGGCTGCAATAGTAGCACTGTTGAACAGTGCAACCTCGCCACTGGCGATCGCTACGCGGATATTATCGCTGCGCATCATTGATAATTCACTGCCGCTCATACCGTTGCGTGTGGTGATTAGAATATCACGAGCGCCATCCAGAGTAGTCTTGTCACTCAGGCTCACGTAGCCGTCAGCCAACGTCACAACAATATCACGGCCTGCATCAAGCGTTGTTGCCGCCACTGTCGTCAGGTCACCTTCATTAATTTTTATAAGGCTATCTCCACCCGATATCAGCGTGGATTTATCCTTAAACGATATATCCCCAGTCTGAGTGGATATTAGGACATTGCCACCTGTCCCAGTAACATTAGTGACCCCACTGGCCAAAATAGTACCCCGCGCCATAGCAGCCACAGTAACATTAGATTTTGCAAGAATGGTGGTTTTACCGGTCAGGGAGATATCACCTTGCGCAAGCTCTAATACCACATCCGACTGGTCTGCAGTAATCGTTGTGGTTCCCACCATTTTTACTGAATGATCCACTTCCTCCAGCTTTATTGTCACAGAATTACCACGCATGGTCGATGTACCTTCGAAACCGACATGGCCATCGCGCAGCAGAATCTCAAGAGCCCCAGCCTCTGCTATAAAACGGCTAGCTCCGGAGACATTTAGCTCACCGTTAGCCACGTCTATCACCATAGATTGGCCACTGGTTAACTGTGTAGTGCCTGCGATGGTGGCGTCACCCAAAACTTGACTGGTCAGCGTCAGGTTGCCAGCAACCGCAGAAAATGTAGTCGTACCAGCCAACGAAATCGAATTATCTGCGGCCAGTGTAAGTGAAGCACCGGCCTCAATAGACGTTGTCGCACGTAAGTCGACACTACCAGCAACATACGCAGTAATATCTTTACCGGCCACAATAGAACTGGAGTTAGTCGCAACCCAATCACCCAGTTTGATGGACACATTAACCGAACCACCAGCAGTGATAATGTGATTAGCACCGAAAATTAGATTTTCAGATGTCAAAGATAAGCTCGTATCGCCCACCGACGTAATCGACGCATTGGCCACCAGGGCAAGCTGATCGACTGTTTCAAGCTTAAAATTACCCGTTGAAAAGACATCAAACAGGTTTACTGCAGAAACGTCGACAACATGCACATTGGTTCC
>JAPKEA010000412.1 GCA_028822275.1 Planktomarina sp.
TGGAAATGCGCAATCGGCGACTGTCTATTATCTCAAAACACAAACAGCGTCAGATCTTCAACCAACATACAAATATGACACAAAAGTGTTCGTAGATGGCGTTGAAATTAAACCCCAGCTGACACGCGCGGTAGATCCACAGGAGGCGGGTCTTTATATTGATAAGTTTGGACAGCAGACTACGGTTCCACAAGATCCAGCATACATTTTAGAGGGAAAAGGATTTCCACTGTACAAGGCAGATGACCTTGGTTCGGCCGTCGCTTCTACACCGGCTCAACTTACAGGCCTTGGTCTTGAAGCCTTTTTGGGAGATGGACGTACTGTAAAAGTGACTACTGATCCAGCTGAGTTCAAGTCAACCATGGAATACCAGAAATTGCAGGGCATTGAAAGCCCAGTACCTGGAACGTTTTGGGGAAAAGACTTTTTAATTCTTGATTTTGATAAGAGTGGGCCTGTCTCAATTGACATTCCTCCCGGAACTTATAACGGCACTCAACTGGCCGCAGCTGTGGAAGTTGCCGCCCGGGAAGCATTCGGGGACGATAAAAAGATCCAACTGACAGATGGCGTCGATAGCTTTTTTAGCTTGGACCTCAAAAAAACATCAGGTGACGGTCTATCGTCAGGACTGGCAACTCCAATAAAAGTAGACTTGCACCTCGACAGCCACGTAATCACTGGGGTTAATGCAAAATTAGGTATGGATATGCCTACATTGCTAACCCATGCGCAGGTTCGAATGAGTGATGCAATGAACTCGTATATTCAGCATTCAACGAATACGGAGCAAGCTGACGCTACAGCCGTAACAGCTTTAGGAGTTGACGGTAAGCTATTTAAAAAGACTGTTGGGGCAACAATGCTTCAATCAAAAGCTGCGAACCCTTGGGACAACCAACCGCCCCCAGGTCAGGATATTTTGCGGGTGTCACACTTAGAAGGTGATACCACAAAGAGCACCAACACCTCCATAAAGAGGTTTGTGGGATATTCAAACCCCGATCCATTAACGGCCATTGATAAGGCTGCGCACGTAAACTCCAAACATGGCGAAATCAATAAACCAACGGTTCAGGCCTTTGATTTTATGGCTCCTGCTCCATTAACTGCTGCAAATATGGGTACAGATGCGGCTGGTTACCCGTATATTGAGATTACTAATAACTCAGGTACCCAGTATACGGATATTAGAGGTAAGACGGCTACGCAGCTCGAGTCTATCAGCCTATTTCAATATGAAGGTAAGAACGCTACTGGCCCGAAGCTACATACTTTGACTAATATTCTTGGGACAGAGCCTATCGCGATTAGATCAGTTGAAGCTGCGCCTGCTGGTAGAAGTGCCTCCCACATCAGGGTTTACTTAGACGTAGATCTGGATGGCGTGGCGTTTCCTGGAACTGCCTATACAGCTTCAGTCGCTGCTAGCACTGAAAGTGCTATCGATGTGTTGCTAAAGCCATCAGATAATTTTGAAGCTTATTTTGAGAATACTAAAGGTCTTGTCGAAGGTGTTGACGAGGCATTTTACACTCAGAAACTGGTTCTCCAGGAGATAGGTGCTTCTGCACTTAGGTTCGCAGCTGACAGTGAAACTGATAAAGCTAACTCGCTTCAAATTTTAGAGACCAAAGGTACTCCGAACTTGACAGGATCTGGTGACTCTCTGACGGCTTTTGGTTTTAGAGCTTCTAACGGTACCACTGCTGCGGGTGCGACAACCACAAATTGGTCAGATGATCGTAATCCAGCAATTAAAATTGGTTATGACGAAAAAGAGCAACGCCTGACCTTTGATGGTGACAATGCCAAGCTTGGCCTCGGCACTGGTATTGGAAAGCATTCCTTCACTGTCTACTCTAAGGCCACAGCGGGAGTAACGAGTGATTTGGGAATACCAGCTTTTGGTAATAACAAAGACATCAGTCTTGCTACAGATGATATTTTTAATGGGGATTCATTCGTTAATAATGGACCCGAGGTTCGCGTTCAAAATAAGCGCTACGGCATGGAAGTTTATTTTGATACTGTGGCCAACCAATTTCAGGTGAAAAGTGGAAAGACTGGTGAACAACTTGCTGAAAATAGCGCCGTTGGCGTTACGGCAAACCAATCGGCCTCTGATGTAAGTGTCGGTAGATACAAGTTAACAGCTGCGGGCACTAGGGACGCCGTTGATAATGGTGACTATGGTACTCACAGCATTGGCAGTGGGTTAAATCAAATCCTAGGGTTCCCACGTGCGGGAGAGCTGGGCTATACGAAACCTACGGGACTTTCCTCTAAACCTGCGGTAGCAACTGGGACCGAAGCTCTTGTTAATATGAACAATGCGTTCACACTGACGTCAGCAGGCAATGAAAATAAGTTCACTGTTGTTGTCGATGGCGTAAGTGCGTTTCTAACATTACCTGAGCAGAATTACACGGGCGCTACGATAGCAACGGCACTGGAAGCGCGCATAAACCAAATGGTACATCCAACTAGTGGTATGCCAATCGGTGGGGTCGACGTAACCTATAACAGCGCAACAAATAACCTTGTGTTTAGTTCTGGAACATCAACTAGTGGCTCGACACTGAAAATTGAGGGTGACCTGCGCTTTGGTCTCAAAGACATTCCCCTTGGAATAGGTGAGACAGCGATGGTTAGAACTCCGAAGCAGGCTACAGATGAATTTGGGCGTCCACTGTTTGTGTCACCATCAGGCGAAATAACTGCCCGTACTGACGAATTTGCAGACAACATTGTTACCGATTTCTACCCGCTATTTTTGGATGATGGAGAGCTTACCTTTAATCAGCTGGGCGAACTGACAAGTCCAATTACTAAAGTAGATTACAAAGCTGG
>JAPKEA010000413.1 GCA_028822275.1 Planktomarina sp.
GTTCAAAAAGTATGGTGGACAGCTTTACCGTAGAATTGCCATAGCGGGCTTGTTGGCCATCGGCGTCACTATTACATTGCGTACCCTACTGTAAGTTATGCTCCCGCGAACTTAAATCATCATGGAGAGTTTCCCGAAATTATTTTTTAATAGTCAAAGTCACACGTCATACTATTCATGCCAATAGGCGATCCGTCAGGTACTTTGATAACGGTCTGAGAGCTCGGCTCTGCCGACAGATCAAAAAATGTCTGTATTTTTTCAGCTAGGTAGATCGAATGCATTGAGAGCATTGTTGATTTTGATCCTCGACGCACTAATCCTTTTGACCCGGTAACTTTGCCACCGTCTTTCAAAGTCTTTAATTGAGAGCGCACAATCGCGCGCACTGAATTTGAGACGTGCGAGTTGTTCGCTAACATAATTAAGTGATCGACCCACTTACTCTCCACCATCATTTTAATTTCATTTTTTAATCGGGTGTCGGTGTCTGTGGCAAACATTGCCAGACCTACTGTATGGAGTACCTCGTCCAGACTAAGAAGACTCTCATTTTGAAGATTTTGTACGTAGATACGATTGACTCTGCCAGTCTCTAATACGAATTTAAAGACCATATCAACAATGTTTTCCGCTGGAGCTATAGGGTCAAATACAGGCCCCATACGAGAGACAAAGGTCTCACGGTTACGACTGTAACCAAAAGGTCTCGGTGGAATTAATGCAACAATATGTGCAGGTACCTCTAGCTGATCCGGCATTATTGCGAGCATTAGAGAGTCTAGTGCTCGTTGTTGGTCTTTTGCATCCACCCAGCTGTGTTGGGGTTGATTGTCACCTTTTACTTTGTAGTTAAAATCCATTCCGCCAATGAGCTTTGTGACTGCTTCCAATTGGTATCGGTGCATAAGATAAAGAGGGACAAAAATCTCCTCAAGCGTTGCCTCAGGTTGACCCGTTCGGATGGCGTTAAGGTTAAAGCTACTCATTTTATGGCGACGCAACTGAAGCATTCTTTCCAGTTCATCTGGTGCTGACGCGCCGTTATCCCATAGATGAGAGCGTGGGTGAACTCCGCTCATATCTCGAGCATCAGCATCGCTAATAAATTCATAACCCGCGGTATAGGTTGCCTCCAGGGTAGTTTTCAAAAAAGTGTTTTCATCAGTATCTTTATCGGGGTAGCCATAACCGTAGATAATAGCCCATTTATCCCAAGCGCCAATCTTGGAGTCATATGCCTTGTCTAGATCAATATCCACAGCATTACCTGTAGCCAGCGGGTAAGGGTAGTCCATTACAGATGATCTTCCTGCTGCCGAAGATCCAAAGTTATGAGACAGGCCTATCGTGTGGCCAATTTCGTGCGCAGATAGTTGCCTCAAGCGCGCTAATGCCAAGTCGAGCATTCCTTTATCCACAGCACTACCTTTTTCAAATGGTTGCAACAGCCCCTGGGCAATTAAATAATCTTGTCTAACTCGCAAAGAGCCAAGTGAAACATGACCCTTTAAAATCTCTCCAGTTCGCGGATCTTTAATACTTGCCCCATAAGACCATCCGCGGGTTGATCGATGGATCCACTGAATGACGTTGTAACGAACATCAAGAAAGTCCATACCCTCTGGTGCCAGCTCAATTCTAAAAGCATTTTTAAAACCAGCCGCCTCAAAGGCTTCATTCCACCAGTTTCCTCCATCTAGCAATGCAGACCTAACGGGTTCTGGAGTACCACGATCCAAATAGTAAATAATCGGTTCAATCGCTTCGGACATAGCCGCGGAGGGATCTTTCTTAACCAATCTATGGCGCGCGATAAAGCGTTTAATTATGGGTTGGTCAATGGGAGTCGCAAAATCCATAAAGGAAATAGACCCGAAACCTGCCCGAGGATCAAATTCTCTAGGTATGTATTTATTATCAGGCAACTCTACAAAAGAATGACGCTGTCGCACCGTAACTGAATTGGGAGTGGGCGCTACTGATTTCAAAAAGTTGCCAGTTGCTTTACCCGTCACCGTTATAGTCGCTTCAACCTCGGTATTTTGAGGAAAGTTTTTGACCATTGGTAAGTGTAATCCGGAACGGCTTAGGTCAGTTTTAAAAGTACCTTGATTAGTTTGATCGAGCCGCTCAGCAACACCATGAGTGTCACGCAAATAAAAGTCGGTCGCGTCCACAATTAAGCGACCATCTTTAGTCTGCAAAATATCAAAGCCCCAGAGTATTGATTCAGCAAAGGCATCTTGGATTGATTGCACTTCGTCAACATTTTCTGAAGAGGCGCGAAATGCCATATTTTTATGTACTAAAAATACTTTCTTACCATTTTTTCTAAAATTGACCATGCGTGTGTCACCTAATTGCCCTCGATCGAGTCCTATATCATTAGAACCGACGCCCGAGGTTAGTGCACTTAGATAGAGGAATTCCTGATCAAGCTGGCCAATGGATAAAAATATTTTACCTTGGTCTTTATCGAGATAAAACGGAATAAAACCATCGTTAAACGATAGTTTGTCAAGGTTGAGGTCATCGGCATGACTACAAAATGTGGTTGCCAGACAAACAAAAAGGGTTACAAGCATACGATTCATAGGACACTTTTCTCAGATGATTTAAATTAACGAACTCTGCCTAAACAGAATAAACAAAATGATCAGCTAAGAAAAGTGTGTCCACGCATTTCGAAACAATGAATTATAAGTTTTCTTCAGTGATATAAAAAATTACACTACCTGTGGATTAAAAAATTTAGGTAACCCGGAGTTTTGGATATGGTATTCACTAAAAATTACTTTTTTTGTAATCAAGTAGGCGCTGCTAAAGCTATTAAACTT
>JAPKEA010000042.1 GCA_028822275.1 Planktomarina sp.
CGTGAGTACGCGCAAAGCCTCACCAGCACTAACGGAGCCTACAAAAGCCTCTCCTGCCGCAGCACGCCCATCAAGCAACTGATAGCTTTGGGGGCCCGACGATATAGCGCCAGAGACGGCGTAACCATCCACGGCAGTATTGGGGCACGGAGGATGCGATCTAGGCGCTAAAACTGATTTTGCTAAAATGCGCCCATCACTATCTCGGACGAAACAACTTTCCTTTTCCACAACGCACGGCAATCGAGCCTTTAAAAGAGTAAGGGCATCATCCACAGGGTTCCAATACGTACCCAACGGCAACGCAAAGCAATCGTTTCTCAGCTTTGGGATTTTTCTCATACGATTAATCGCGTTTGCCGCAATATGAAGTCAGCTATAGTTTCCGTATCATTAAGATCGAAAACCGGCCTATCTATTTGCAGTGATGTATCCGTCGCAACCGCCAAAATTGTTGGATCTTGCGGCGCAATTAATGGGTTACCAGCATCAGCGCGCCAAGCTTCAATTTTTGGATGCAAATCTCTCTTCCAACCTTCGATCAGAACCAAATCTACAGGGTCAAGCTTGAGCAGTAGTTGATCCAATGTCAACTCTGGTGCTCCGCGATTTTCATCCATTAAAGCCCAGCGCTCCGTTGACGCTAACAAAACTTGCGATGCACCTGCCAGCCGGTGTCTGTGACTGTCTTTACCAATATGATCTACATCAAAGGAGTGATGGGCATGCTTCAAAGTAGAGACCGAATATCCGCGATAAGATATTTCACCAACCAAACGTTCCATAAGTCCAGTTTTTCCGGCATTCTTCCATCCAGTGACTCCAAAAACATTCACAACATTGCCTCAGCTTTTTTTAGATCTTCCGGAGTATTTATATTAAAAAACGGATCAAAGAGAGTAGTCGTAAACATTGCTTCAGCAGCGCCATGCTTGTCCGCCCATACAATAACTTTGCGCATGCCTAGTTCAAGTGCAGCACGCAAGTCATGGCGTAAAGACACGGGCCAGAGCCCAAAAGTTGGATGCCTAAAAACACAACCTGCGACACCTTGCGTTGCAGCGAGTGCAATCGGCATGTTTTGTATCTTGCAGGCCTCACTTAAGACATGAGTTAAATCGTCGGCGAAAAACGGGGTATCAGCTGCAACCGTTATTATCTGCTCTGCGCCCTTTCCCGCAGCCCAATCTAAGCCTGCTAGAACTCCAGCCAAAGGGCCAGGATAGCCTAACACACTATCTGGTAAGATTGGCAGATCAAACATTGAGAAGCGTTTGGGGGGGCCATTGGCATTCAAAGCTATCTTACCCACCTGTGGCCTAAGTCGATATAGGACGTGATCTAATACACAACCATTTCCAAGACTTAATAACCCTTTATCGCCACCACCCATTCGGCTCGCAAGGCCACCGGCCAGTATGACACCCAATGGCAAGGTCATTGAGCGGATTTTCTTTGGTGCTTGCTACCTTCATCAGGTAGCGTGACCTCAGCATCAAAAATTAATCGTTCTTTCCCAGATAGGCATTGAAACCTATGGCCACGCATCCTACCGAGGAGTGTCAACCCAACCTGTTGGGCTAGCTCGACGCCCCAAGCGGTAAACCCCGACCGACTGACCAGGGCTGGAATTCCCATTAACGCACATTTGATCACCATTTCAGAAGTAAGGCGCCCAGTGGTATAAAGGATCTTATCCGAACCCACTGTTTCCGTAGCCCGCATCCATCCCGCCACTTTATCAACGGCATTATGGCGGCCCACATCTTCCATGTAGACCAACGGTTGATCCTCACGACATAATACCGTGCCATGTATTGCTCCAGCGCTTAAGTACAGGCTAGGCATTTGATTGATACTATGTGACAAAGCATAAAGCCAAGAGGTTCGGAGGTGAGTTTGAGGCAATTTTAGCCCCTCAATTCCTTCCATAATATCTCCAAAAACAGTACCAATTGCACAACCCGATGTCCGAGTTTTCTTTTTTAATTTTGCTTCATAATTTGTAGGTCGATCTGTGCGCACAACTACTACTTCCAGCTCTTTATCAAACTCAACTGACTGGACAACCTCATCGTGGGCTAGCATGCCTTGATTGCTCAGAAAGCCCTGAGCCAGAAACTCTGGATAATCGCCAATTGTCATGGCCGTAACAATCTCCTGTCCATTCAGCCAAATAGTCAGTGGGCGTTCCTCAACAACCTGCAACTCCAACAGTTCGCCAGAATGGTCGATCCCTTGAACTTGGCGTGTAAGTCCTGCGGATTTTGGATTGGGCATGATTAAACAGCCTTTGGCATGCGCCATGAGAATCTCCTTAACCACGAAAGCAGCCAGATCGTTCAAAGATAGGGCAAGCTGATGCAATCTGCTAGACTAGATTTCGGAGAGGCTTCTAGGGCTACCTGGCATTCTGCTTAGCCATAGCTTGTTTGAAACTCGAAACTTTCGTTAGCACCACAGGTGTATTCCTGGCTCAGACGCAGAAGTTGGAAGACTGGAAAAAAACGTACTCACATTCATTTTAACTAGTACCAAAACTCTTTATTCGATATTGAACCTAGCAGGCTGACCGACCCAACTGTGAAATTCAGTGGTCTGATCAAAATCCTCAGGTTGTCGGAAAGCTCGCGTACGGACATCTGGCAAAGTGGCAAAACTAATAGCAAGCTGATCAGGAAAATATGATCTCTGAATTCGTTCAAACCCTGGAGTTGCAACTAAAAGCGCACTGATTGATTGGCTGCAAAGTGCCTGAGAAACAGCACCATTTTTCTTTACACGATGCAACAACCCCTCTGCCACCTCAGCCAAAACATCTACAGTTTGTGCAGTGGTATAGTAATTAAACCGAGTATGGTAATCGATATAACTATCAACAATTGCTGGGTTTGCACCAAATAGTACATCATTTTGTTCTGGTGCATGAACATAAGAAAAACTACCAGCTGGATCGAAGATAACCCGTTCAGATGCATTTATAATTAACGCGGCATGAGCGCCATTGTTAGAACCAACGTTCAACACCGTTACTAGTGTTATGGTAGCAGCACCTGGGTGGCGGTACTGGACTTCTTGAATTTTCTTTTCAGGAGCCCAAACAGATTTTACACTACAACCCACAATCACCAGAAGGCTAAGAAGTAGGAGTGCAAAACGCATTTAATAAGCCTTTATCCGTTAATTAAATAAAGTAAAATCAATGCAACTATAATCGCGATGGAACTCCTTGAAACAATTGATATAAAGCTTGCAAAGCCTTTTTCCTGAACGCTTACGTCCATTGAACCATGTTCGTGTTTTTGATCTGCCATGCTGACAACTCCCGTTAGCTTAGGTCATCTAGTGCAATAAATTTAACCGTTTGTCACGAGCACAAAGCACTATCGCGTCAATACAGCGCCCATTTCTTGCAGAATATTTCGAATTTTAAAAGTGGAAAGTCTTTTATGGGTTAGTAATCTCAAACCGATAAACGCCATCACCATCTAATACACGAGATGCTTCCCCTTCGTGCCACAAGTAATTGCAATGCGCCAAAGCCTCAACCAAGCCTAAACCGTACTCCCCATCCCCAATATCACGTTTGAAAATTGCAAACATTACTTCACCGGCGGTCTTGGGTGTTTTCAACGCCTGACGCAAACGCTCCAACGCTCCACTATGGTTATCAATCAACTGTTTGAGACGTAAAGGAATGCCCGTGAACGGAAGCTTATGGCCCGGTAACGCCAAAAGATCATCCGTAGCAAATTCTTGCAATCGACTACAGCTGTACATCCATTCACCTAACGGATTAGCATCTGGCTCAGTGGGATAAACACCAATATTTGAACTGATAGATGGTATAATTTGGTCCCCAGTGAGAACCAAATTGTCGTCCCTACTCCAAAAAGTTGCATGATGAGGCGCATGCCCGTTATCGATGCGAATGTCCCAAGTTCGACCACCCATTTCGATTGTATCGCCCTCAGAGATACGAGAAAACCCAATAGGAACAGGATGCACTATGTCAGCAAAATTAAACGGACGTTCCGACTTACGGGTTTCAAGTAATTCCGCATGCATACCGGCTCGGCGATAAAACTCTATTTGCCCATCAGTATAACCTTCTTGTACATCAAGCGTCAGCATTCGACCCATATAATACGCAACACCTGACGATACGTATTCGGATCCATATTTATCAAAAAACCACCCATGAAAGCCAATGTGGTCCGGATGATGATGCGTTGCAACAACCCGTTTTACAGGTTTGCCCTTTAATGGACCCATTAATAAGGCGTCCCACATGGCTTCGACTTTTCGGGTCTTCATTCCCGTATCAACCAGTGTCCATCCATCACCATCATCAAGCACATAAATATTCACATGATCAAGCTTCATCGGTAGCGGTAGTCGCAACCAATGCACACCGGGGGCAATTTCGAGCATGTCACCAAAATCTGGTGGGTTTTCCCAGGGGTATTTAATACCATTCATCTCTTAGAATTACGCTGCAAAATCATTAAGCTCAAGCGCATAAATATCGGATGACCCGACCCGAGCCTGCGCACAAAGTGCGGTATGCTCAGGTAAAAGACTGTTTATATAAAACCGCCCCAAACGTTCGCGTTTGCCGTCTCCCGAGGATGCCGCAATCAGGTGAAAGTACCCTCCAAGTACACGTGCAAAGGCACGTTGGTAGGACACAGATCCGGCAAATCGTTCGTTCAAGTCTTGCGTCACCAACCATTCGGTTGTCACACGAAGCTCGGCAACTGAGACTTGTACCGCCTGTGCCAAATCGCTTTTGGACGCAGCAGCCAGCTGAGTCATTTCATCCATTAAAGAAAATGCCGCAGCGCCACCGTCCATCATTTTACGCGCAACAAGATCCATAGACTGAATGCCATTAGTCCCTTCATAAATCGGCGTTATACGGGCATCACGCAGATATTGCGCGGCGGCAGTTTCTTCAATGAACCCCATACCACCATGTATCTGGACGCCAATATCTGACATTTGGACTCCAACATCACTGCCAAATGACTTAGCAATCGGTGTCAGCAAGGCCGCGCGTGCTTTCCATTTACTATCTTGCGTAGCTTTAGCCATGTCCAATGCCACAGCACAGGCCACACCAATTGAACGGGCAGCAAAAATTTCAGATTTCATTTGTGCTAGCATCCGCCTAACATCAGCGTGGTCAATTATTGTACCCGTACCATCCGCAATCAGTGAGGTACCTTGTTTGCGCCCCAAAGCGTAACTCAAAGCGTGTTGATAAGCTCCCTCAGCAACTCCGACACCTTGCATGCCAACGGCTAAGCGAGCATTATTCATCATTGTAAACATGCAAGCCATGCCATTGTGCTCTTCGCCCACAAGCCAACCAGTAGCAGCTGAGAATTCCATTACCGCAGTGGGGCTACCGTGAATGCCTAATTTCTGCTCAAGACTTACACACCGCAGATCATTTCTTACACCAAGGCTGCCGTCAGAATGTGGGATGAACTTCGGCACTAAGAAAAGGCTAATTCCTTTTGGGCCCGGCTTGGCACCAGGGAGGCGTGCTAAGACAAGATGGCATATATTTTCTGCAACATCATGTTCGCCCCAAGTAATAAAAATCTTTTGTCCTGTTACCTTATAAGTTCCATCCGATTGTGGTTCCGCTTTTGTACTTAACGCCCCCACATCAGAACCGGCATGGGATTCGGTCAAATTCATGGTTCCTGTCCATTCACCAGAAATCAGTTTTGGAAGGTAAATATCTTGCAATTCTGGGCTCGCGTGATGCTCTAAAGCCTCAATTTGACCTTGTGACAACAAGGGACAAAGGTTCAGTGATATACAGGCGCCACACATCATATCGTGCATCGCTGTGTTCATAGTAAGTGGCAGTCCCATACCCCCAAAAGAGGGGCTAGCAGAGATACCAACCCAACCACCTTCTGCTATTGCAGCATATCCTTCGGCAAAGCCCGGTGTTGTTCGTACAACACCATTTTCAAGACGTGCAGGGACCAAATCACCTGGTCGCTGGAGCGGCCCCATTACGGTGTCACAAAGCTTGCCACATTCATTCAAAATTGCCTCTGTTAAATCTGGGGTTACTTCGGCAAAGCAGTCACTCGCAACCACAGGTGCCAACGGCACAACTTGCTCTAAAATGAATTGGTATTCGCTGACTGGCGCACGATAAGGCATTGGAAACTCCGCTATCAATCATTTGAGTGGTTAGGTCGTCTTAAACAAGGCGGCTCATCTTGGAAATAGAACAGATTGTAAACGCAACGTCAGTTTAGAATTCCATTAAATTACTTAGCCTAAGCGCGACCCGCCTGTGACGACAACATTAACGGATCAATCCCAATAGTCCTCAACGCAGCAGTCCATTTGTGCTCATTAGCAAGGCCAAAAACGATTTCCACATTCGGGTCACAAATCAACCAACCGTTTTGTAGCAATTCAGCCTCCACCTGGCCCGCGGACCAACCGGAATAGCCCAGGACCAACAAACTAATTTCAGGACCTTTACCGTTGGCCAAGTCCTGAAGAATTGTTCGGGTTGTCGTCATTGCAAAATGATCCCCAATAGGTAGCGTATCTGGGCTCGCCGCGTAATCATTGGTGTGCAATACAAATCCACGGGTTTCATCAACTGGTCCCCCAAATTGCACCGGGATGTCATGGGCTAAAGATTTAACCGAGATGTCTAGCTGTTCCAGCAAGCTCCACAATTTAAGTTGTGGCTGCGGTTTATTGACAATTAACCCCATCGCACCCTCTGCGGTATGAGTACATATATAAACCACCGAGTGTTCAAATCTTGGATCCCCCATACCAGGCATCGCCACGAGTAGTTTACCAGTCAGATTCGTATTCTCATTTTTCATAAATTGATAATGGGTCTGTTACACGCTGACAACAAGGGGTTTCAATAGTCTAGCCAAAGATCAGATAAAAGTGAGTTCTTATTTTATCATTTTCAGGTTATTAAGCGGATATGAAATTACTACTGACAAAACTGGTGCTGGTTGCAGCCACTCTTACTTCTGTTGCAGCCCCTGTTAAGGCAAATCAATTAAATGATATTGTAGAAGTTGTATTGCTGCCGGGATGGAGGATGGAGGACGGGCACCACATGGCTGGATTGCAAATCAACCTGGCGCCAGGATGGAAAACATATTGGAGACAACCTGGCGACAGTGGCATTTCACCATTTTTTGATTTTTCCGAGTCCAAAAATGTTGGCAAAGTAAATGTGCTATTTCCAACACCCAAGGTCACATGGGTCGATAATTTTAGAACAATTTCTTATAGCCAAACCGTGATATTTCCCCTTTTGGTTCAACCAGATGTAAGAAACCCAATTACTTTAAAGGGGCAAGTTCAAATTGGTGTTTGCCAAGAAATTTGCATACCGGTTTCGCTTAAAGTGAAAGCTCAATTACCTATATCAAGTACCAAAGACATTGCCATTTTGGCAGCTATACAAGCACAACCAAAAAAGATGGATGTGCCAGTTTTCTGCAAATTTGACCCCATTGAAGGTGGTATGTATCTCAGATTAAGCCTGCCAGCACCACCAAGTGGTATAACAGATGCAACCATTGAGTTAGCAAATGCCAGCCTATGGGTTAGCACGCCAAAGATTACGCTAAAGGACGATAAACTTATTGTCGAGGCCAGTGTACTGACCTCCACGGGGAGCTTTGTTTCGGTCACGCGCAGCGCAGTGACTACCACTCTATTTGGGCAAAAAAAGTCGTTCTCCTACACGGGTTGTCAGGGTTCCTAACGCTTCAGCTGCAACACAATTGCTAAACCTGATAAGGTGTAAATCGCTAATAAAAACAGGGCACCACCCGATAAAAACAAAATAAATGCCATTTGAAGTGCCGATAAAATCCCTGCTAGTGGCAACATTAAAAAGAGTGCAGGCAAAGTTCCACTAACTGATACCCACCCCAAAGTGACTATAAACAGCGCTGTGACACCAATCAAAGCAGCAGCAAAAGGCAATCTTGGCCCCCTCTTGCGAACAAGCCCACGAAACGCACGTTTAAAGCCTACGACTTGCGCGCCCACATCGGCCTGCATCGCAATCAATGCTGGAACAATTACCAATACTAAGACCACACCAAAGCCCAGCCCATAAACCAGCGTGATAACAGTAGGCTTCAAGAATTGTGCTTGTGAGGAAGTCTCATAGAGCAGTGGTGATAGGCCGAGTACTGTTGTGAGTGTTGTTAGCATAACTGGCCGCAGCCGGTCTGTTACCCCATCAACTATTGCGGGAAACAAACCCCGTTCTTTTGCATATTCATCAATGGTGGTCACCAAAACTATTGAGTCATTTATAATTATACCAACCATACCAATTAGGCCAACAACGGAGAATAGTGACAACGGCACGTCATACCACCAGTGCCCATAAATAGTGCCTACCAGTCCAAAGGGAATAATAGCCATCACAACCAGAGGACGTGTCCAGCTTGAGAAAATCCAAGCAAGTGTCATGAAAATCCCTGCAAGCGTCAACACCAGTCCACGCGTCGCATCATTTCGAAAATCATCTTCCTGTTCCGCCAGGCCTGCAAGCTCAAAACTCACTTGATTTTCCTCTGCAACTTTAGGCAAAACCGTGTCGCGCAACTCATTTACAATTGCTTCTGCGCGGGCGGGGTCATCCTCAGATATGTCACCTGTAACAGAAATTACCTGAATGCCATCTTCACGTCGGACCGTCGAAAATCCAGTCCTTTGCTGAACAGAAACGATGTCAGCCAAAGGTACATAGTCTCCGGATATAGTTCGAATTTGCATTCGGTCTGTAAAGTCAGCAGTCAATTCTCCCACGGGAACCTGTACTCTAATTGTAGCTGAGCGTGGACCTTCTGGAAAGCTTGCCGCTTCGATGCCGTTCAACCGGTTGCGCAATGTGCGACCCAACGCATCAATGGTCAAACCCAACGCCTGTCCTTGAGGCGTTAATTCCAAGATCAATTCTTCCTTATCATAGGCCAAATTATCCTGAACCGCCGAGACCTCAGGATACTGTGCCAAGAACGTCTGCAAAGCCTCAGAAGCTGCCTTCAGAGTATCCGCATTAGCCCCGGACAGCTTTACATCTAGCGCATCACCACCAGGACCAGCCCGCCATCCACGAAAGCTAATTGTCTCTACCCTGGGATGACGCTGAACCACATCTTGCAAGTCGGCAACGACTGAAAAAGAGGAGTAGGACCGTAGATCCGCATCAATCAATTCAATCGCGATGGAGCCCAATTGATCAGGATCTTTATTTTCAGCGCCGGCAAGACCACGCCCAGTATTTCCACCAATTTCGGCCATTACAAAATCAATGGGGTTTGTTCCATATTCAATCTCATATTTGGCGCCAATTTCTTCAACAGCTTTTTGAAAGGACTTCATCTGAGCTATTGAATCAGCTCGAGTTGCACCTGGAGCCATTGCAAAGTTACCAGTTACAGATTCTTGCTCAGGCGCGTTGAAAAAACGCCATTGAACATCGCCATTAATAAACAAAGCAACTTGACTAGCTAAAGCCACTAAGAGAGCGGCAAAAACCGGATAGCGAGCCCAGATCACAAATTTAATGAAGGGACGAAAAGCGTAAAACTTAAATTTATCCAGCAAGAAATTCATAATATGGGATGGCAAATCATACCACCGCAAGCGACCTCCAGTTACAATAGAATGCGCCATATGATTTGGCAGAATCAAAAAACATTCTGCCAATGAGGCTATAAGAACTACAATAACAGTGAAGGGTATATCGGCAATAAGACTGCCAAACCTCCCGCCAATTGCAATTAAGCCAAAGAATGCAATGACAGTTGTGAGAGTGGCAGAAAACACAGGCGTGAACATGCGTCGAGCTGCGTTTTCTGCTGCTACCATTGGCGGCTCTTTGAGAGTGCGCGCACGAAAATCTGCGTGTTCACCAACCACAATCGCATCATCAACAACAATGCCTAAAGTAATAATTACAGCAAACAACGAGATAATATTGATCGTCAGTCCCGACATGTACATAAGCGCAACAGCCGCGCCCATCGCCGCAGGGATACCAGCAGCTACCCAGAAGGCTGTTCTCACATTTAGGAATAAGAACAGCAGCAATAAGACCAATCCAAGGCCCTGCAAGCCATTCTTCATGAGCATCGAAAGACGCGCTGAGATAACTTCCGATCGTGTCCTAATTAATTGAATAGTGACTTCGGGGGGAAGTGTCTCCTGCATGGCTGCGGCTACCTCCTGAACTTTTCTCTGGATGTCAATTGCATCACCTTGGTCCGACCTATCAACACGGATAGAAATCGCGGATGAACCACCAACAAAATATGCTCTCTTGCGGTCCACGCCCTCTTCAATAACCTGCCCCACGTCCGAAATCATCAAAGCAGAGCCATCTGCGTTGGTGCGCAACACAATAGCCCCAATATCGCGCGCTCCACGTTTTGCAACTCCAGTAAGTATACGTGAATTTCCTGCTACATCACCAGCAGGATCCGCCTCAGCTTCTTCAGCGATAGCATTTGCAACTTGCCTCATAGTCACGTCGTGCCGGATCAGTGATAGGCTGTCGACTTCCACCAGTGTAGAACCTGCAGCAATTCCACGGATACTTGCCCGGGTCACACCGGCAGCGAATAAACGCGTTACAAATTCATCTGAGAAGAGGGCAAGTTGGTCCACTCCAACTATGCCGGATATCACCACATCAGTCACACGATCTCGCCAAAACCCGCGAGTTACGCGCGGGTCATCCGCGTCATCTGGGAATTGTGCTACAATTGAATCCACCGCGATTTGCGTATCATCAGTCCCCCGCGCCATGTCCCAGCCAGGTTCAAACTCCATTTTGATCCGAGCTAAGCCCTCGTTAGATGTAGAGGATGTACTAGTTACACCTTCAATCCCAAGCAAAGAAGGCTCTACAATTTGAACAATTGCGCGGTCAACATCCTCTGGGCCTGCTCCATCCCAACGCACACTTACGGTCACATTGTCAATAATCACATCCGGAAAAAACTGTGACCGCATTTGTGGAAACGATACGACACCTGCTACGATCATGATTAATAAAAATAGGTTCGCTGCAGTACGGTGACGCGTCATATACGACAAAATTCCACCTGCTGCGTTGGTCATCGATGACATGGCTACTCTCCCATCCTACTTTCAAGTCGGTCCAACAGTTTTTGTGGCACTTCGGTTTTGGTCAGCTGTCCTATTGTCCGCTCTTTTGCGGCCTTTGGAATCCATTTATTACCTTCAATAAAGGCAATTAACTTGGCACGTCGCTCCGGCTCTAACTTGACCATTTGGGGGACTTTTCGCTCGACAGCGGTCTCACCTTGCGCGCTCAAAATCCGCACCTTAATCCCTGCCCCCAACAAAGGTGTTCTTTCCGCAACGATATTAGCACTTGAAAGCTCACGGGACCTAACAAGAACATCATCGCCCTGACGCCGCACCAAAGTCACATCCGCCTCACGCAATCGGTCATCTTCGCCAACAACTAAAACACGATTATTTCCGTTAAGAGCAGAGGATGGCAGTCGCGCAACCCAATTTATATCTGGCTCAACTATATCGACAGTAACAAAATCTCCCGGGCGCAGGCCTTTCGCGTTGCTAAGGCTGGCAAACAACAAGCGTCCGGTCAAACCTTCGCCAACTAATGCCGCTTCCCGCGTCAGCTGACCTTGGATGGCGATTTCAGCGCCGAGCACATCCAAGTTTACAGTGATTTGCGCATTGGTTACCTGCCCAGCATCATTGAGTAAACGGCTGTGTTGTGAGGTGCTAACTCTAAATGCTACCTCAAGGGCCAAGGGGTCTACCAATTGGCCGACTCGTTGATTGTTTGTTATCGAACCGCCTTGAACCACTGCGACATTAGCCAGGGCACCGGAGAAACTTGCGCGCAAAACAGTTTCACGCAAATTGCGTTCTGCTTCCGCAATTGAAATTTCGACCCGCGTTACTCGGGCAATACTTTGGTTCAAGCGGGCTTCAGCGGTCTGTAAGGCTTGGCGACGAGAAAGTATTGCTTGTTTAGCTGAGGACGCAGCCAGTTCAGCAGATTCGACCGACGCTTCTGTTCCCACACCCCGAGAAACAAGGTTTTTCTGCCTTTGCAACATTTTCAAACGCAAATCAGATTGTTCACTTGCCGCGCTCACCTCGTCTTTAGCTAAATCAAGCGATCGTGTTGCTTCGAGCAAGTCAGCTTTAGCATCCGCCATATCTGCCTTAACCAATGCTAAATCAGTCTTTGCGTTTGAGGGATCAATACGAAGTAGAATTTCTCCTTTGCTGACCTGACCACCATTTTGAAAATTTGGATGCAATTCTATTACTGTCCCCCCCACAGCAGCTCTGATATCTAAACTACGTTTGCTTTGAACTTCACCATAAACCCGCAAAATTGGGGTTTGAGTGCCCGGTACAAACGAGACTGCATTAACAGCAAATGTGCGCTCACGAGATCCCCCGCCTCGTCTCTCGTCTTCACCTTTATTAGATATGGCCGCTCGCACCATTCCAAACGCAAAAACAAAAAGAGCGAGAGTTACTGCTATTAAAAAAAGGCCTATTAGACTTTTGCGTAAGAACCGCATTGAGTTTATCCTTTAATTTTTTTTAGCTTTCTATCTAGAACGAAATTTGCTCGTGTCACTACCTTTAACGAACAAGGCTACTATTTTCG
>JAPKEA010000003.1 GCA_028822275.1 Planktomarina sp.
CCTATTGCCCAACGCAGGCTGCGGGACAAGCCCAATCCATGCATCTGCGTCATGACAATCAAGAACAAAAATCCAAACAGAAACATAGGCAAAATCTCTTGACCCGCGACAAAAGCCACAATGACCCCATGCACCAAAACAGAACCTTCAAGTGCAAAGGTCCAATACTTATTGCTGTGCACACGGGTGAATATAAATGCACCCTGGATGAGAAGTAGAAAAGTATACATAAAACCAACCACATGCCCAAGTGTTGTCTCCATAGGATGGTACCAATAGGTGAACGTCACTGCCCAGGCAAAATAATACCCATGGTAACGCAACAATATTGGCCTTATGCGCGAAAACCAAGATGTGCCCACTCCTAAAAATAGTCCACGTCTGGGGGCCTCCATCAGCAAAACGATGACCAGCAAAATAATGACAGAGCCCTGCGACGTGATTACCGGCAAATCTTGTCCAAGCCCATCATAAAAAACTGCTGTTTGAAGATAGTGAAGAGCAACGAATAGCGCTGTTCCCACGAGTGCAATCCAATTGATTGGATGCATTTTATTACGATCTCGCAGTTTTGTGCGGTTGGCCTGCGCCCAACCAATCACGCCCCAAATAAAAAGTTGATGCGTAAGATATGAGACCCAAACAGAGATACGAGACCAAAAAGTAGGATCAGGGCGTTTCCAAAAGTACCAATTAAATCCTTGATCGGGAGCGAACTCAATATCAGAAATTGCAGGGCTTATTGAGAAAATACTTATTGCGGCCACAAAAGCAATTGTGATGCTTAAAATCCAAGTTCTTTTTAAAGTTAAATTCATTTATGTGATTTTCCCACCTGCCCTACAAACTATGGATAATCCAATTCTTTTTCAATACTGCCCAGCTTGCCCCTACCAAACCACAACCCAAAATAGCAATTTTTGGGGTTCAGCACTGATGTGGATCTGTTCAGACATTGCGTGAAAACATTACCGAGGCGCCATTCTAATCGCACCATCAAGGCGAATAACTTCTCCATTGAGCATTTGGTTCTCAACGATGTGCGCAACAAGGTTTGCATATTCAGATGCCCTTCCCAAACGGCTTGGAAATGGAACTTGCGCACCAAGTGCATCTTGAACATCTTGCGGCATGCCCTGAACCATCGGCGTCGCGAAAATGCCAGGGGCAATAGCGCAAACTCTAATACCTTTATCTGCAAGATCACGGGCCATAGGCAAGGTCATACCAACAATGCCTCCCTTCGAGGCAGAGTAAGCTGCTTGTCCAATTTGACCATCATAAGCTGCGACAGACGCTGTGTTAACAATTACCCCACGCGCTCCGTCTGGACCACATGGCGCACTTGCAGCCATCAAAGCTGCGGCTTGAGATGCGCAATTGAAGGTGCCTATAAGATTGATTTGGATAGTTTTTGAGAACATAGCTTCATCATGAGGAAGCCCGCGAGACACCGTTTTGGCAGCAGGCGCAATCCCTGCACAATTAACCATTATTTGTGGTGTACCGTGTAAGTTTACAACTTGTTCTAAGCCTGTAGCAACACTTTCAGAGTTTGATACATCAACTTGGTGAAAGCTACCATTTAGGTTTTTTGCAATCACCTGCCCAGCGGCAACATTGATATCAAAAATGGCGACTTTTACTCCCATACCTACTAATTTCTGCACTGTTGCAGCCCCAAGACCTGAAGCTCCACCCGTAACAACAGCTACTGTTTTATTACCAAATACCATTAAATCATTTCCTTAAATTTGTGAGCTTTTAACATTCAACCAGAGTTAAACTAACTTCGCGTTTGGTCAAACAGGCTTTGAATGTAGGTGGTACCAAAATCTCTCACGAAGCTTTAGTTTAGAAATTTTGCCAGTGGCGGTCATCGGCAAGCTCGACACAAACACAACATCATCAGGAACCTGCCATTTGGCAAGATTGGCACCAATTATATCGAAAATACTTTTTATATCAGGCTCGATGCCATCGCGCGTAACAACGATCAATATAGGCCGCTCATCCCATTTCGGATCATATGCCCCAATAGCTGCACAATTTGTAATATCTGGATGTGACATTGCTAGATTTTCAATATCAAGTGAACTTATCCATTCACCACCAGACTTTATTAGATCTTTTGCCCGGTCAGTAATCGTCAGGTATCCAGCCTCATCGATTTTGGCAACGTCACCAGTACCAAACCAACCCTCTAAATCAATAGCGTTAGCAGTAGCTTCCGGGTCTTCAAAATATTCCGAAATTATTGCGTTGCCGCGCACATACAGTTCCCCCATGCCTTCCCCATCATGGGCAACCTTATCTCCATTGCCATCGATCAACTTCATTTCAACGCCAAAGACCCTACGGCCTTGCGTTTTCTTAAGCTCCAGCATTTCAGTCATAGGGAGGTCAGATTCTGGCAAGAAGAGTTGCCCACTGCTGCCAATTGGGCTCATCTCAGTCATTCCCCAAGAGTGCGCAACATCAACACCAAGCGTTTCAAACGCCTTAATCATTTGGCCAGATGCGGCAGCACCGCCAATTACCACATGTCTTAATCCCTCAGGGATACACCCTCGCTTCGCAATCTCATCCAGCAAGCTAATCCAGATCGTAGGGACCCCCCAAGCCGAAGAAACGCCCGTATCGTTCATCAAGTCATACAGCGAGGCACCATCGAGATTGCGCCCAGGGAACACAATTTCTGCCCCTACAAGCGGAGCTGTATAAGGTATTCCCCAAGCATTAACGTGGAATAGGGGTACAACCGGCAAGATCTTAACGCCCGCCTGAAAGACGTTTGGAAATGCAAGAATTGTGGAGAATGCATGCAAAACTGTAGACCGGTGAGAATAAAGAACACCTTTTGGGTTGCCGGTGGTTCCTGAAGTATAACAAAGACTGCAGGCAATATCCTCATCCAAATCGCGCCATATATATTCCGACGGTTCTACTTGGATCAAAGCCTCATAACACAGTGCATTTGGAAGATCATGTTCGGGCATTTCATTAACTTCGCACAAGATCACGTAAGTAATATCATGATCCAACTGGTCAATAATAGCGGATATAATAGGAACTAAATCGGTATCAACGAACACTAATCGGTCCTGCGCATGGTTAATAATGTACACCATTTGCTCAGTGGAAAGTCTCGGGTTTATAGTATGACAGACAGAACCAATACCTGAAATTGCATAATATAGCTCCAGATGGCGGAACCCGTTCCAAGCCAATGTTGCAGCCCTGTCCCCAAAGGTAACACCGAGCCTTTCTAGCGCGTTCGCTAACTTACGGCATCTGGCACCCATCTCTCGATAGGTAATACTATGGCGAGTATTTTTATTGAGTACTGAAACAACCGTACGGCCCCCATGAATCTCTTCCGCAAACTTAAGAATTTCCGACGTATTTAAATGCCGTTTCATCATATTGCCCAGCATATTTTCTCCTAAAGCTCGTTACCAAAAACTATTTTGTCCTGTAAAAATATTTTACTGAAAAGTCTGAAATAACTGCAATTCTAATAAACTGTAATTCCAACAGCACGACAAGAGTGGAGCAATCCTTTATCCAGTTGTAACAAAAGGTACAAAAACGACCAAAGACCGCAATATAGTAAAAGCTATAATCACCCCACACATGACAAATGAGTGCAGTCAAGATCACGACAGATTGGTAAATCTGTTAATCGGCCAAGTGTATATGAACAAAGTACTGTGGCCAATTCATACAAAATGCGCAGCGTTATACAGAGTATACCATTAGTAGGGCGCATAATTTTATACGGCTTTAATAATAAAAACTTTTTTTTGTGCTATGCATTTTTAGGACGCAGCGCTTATTGCGCCAGAAACTTCATCCACGATTTGTTTAAGCAAAACTTCGCTTTCAGATTCGACCATTACTCTGATAAGAGGTTCCGTTCCAGAAACTCGTATCAATAGGCGACCGTTACCAAGCAAAGCTTTCTGCGCATTGGCAATCTCTTTTTTGACTTTATCATTTTCAAGAGGTACGCGACCCTTGGTGAAGCTGACATTTTTTAAGACTTGCGGACATGGCGTGAAAACGCTCGCTAGCTCACTTGCTGTTTTCTCTGTTTCGACCAAAGCAGCTAAAAATTGCAAACCAGCAAGAAGTCCGTCACCAGTCGTTGCATAATCAGTCATTACGATATGGCCAGATTGCTCCCCACCAAGATTAAAACCACCTTTGCGCATAGCTTCAACAACATAACGATCACCAACATTAGTTCGGTGCAAGCCAATACTTTGCGTCTCTAGCCAACGCTCCAGGCCTAGGTTTGACATAACCGTAGCTACTAAAGCACCGCCTTTTAGAACTCCAGATTGCGCCCAACGCGACGCAATCAAACCCATTAGCTGATCTCCATCTGCGACTTGCCCTTTATTGTCTATTATAGCTATACGATCGGCGTCTCCATCTAAGCAAATACCAAGGTCAGCACCATTATCCAAAACCGCTCGTGCAGCAGCTTCAGGATAGGTCGAGCCCACACCCTTATTGATATTATAACCGTTTGGTTGCACGCCTAAAGGAATTACTTCGGCACCTAATTCCCAGAGGACTTCTGGGGCCGCTCGATACGCAGCGCCGTTCGCGCAATCTACCACAACTCTCAAGCCATCTAAACGCTTCCCGACAGGAAAGGTTGTTTTGACTGCTTCCACATAACGACCAATTGCACTTTCAACGCGACTAGCCCGGCCAATATTTTCAGGCTGGCATAATTCAACACCACTATGAAATAACGCCTCAATTTCAGCTTCCGCTTCATCAGACAGTTTAAAACCATCAGGACCAAAAAACTTTATTCCGTTGTCGTTATGCGGATTATGACTGGCGGAAATCATAACACCAGCATCTGCACGCATGGAGTGCGTCAACATTCCAACACCCGGGGTCGGAATGGGGCCTAAAAGAACCACGTCCATGCCAGTAGACAGAAAACCAGAGGTTAAAGCAGTTTCAATCATATAACCAGATCGACGCGTATCCTTACCAATAACAACACGATGGCCATGAGTTTTATCACGCCTAAAGAACCGACCAGCGGCGGCTGCCAAACGTAATGCTGTCTCTGCAGTCATAGGATAGGAATTCGCTGTTCCCCGAACACCGTCAGTTCCAAAAAGAGTGCGTTCCATCAATTCTCATCTCCAAACCGACTATTAGCGCGCCATTGCCAACGTTTACAACTCACCAAATAACTAAAATATCTTGAACACAGAGCTGATTTCAATCTGCGTAGCACACTCTCGGAGCGGGGTGGAAGGGTTAAGAAATCAGTACCTCAACTTATTTACCCGCAAAAAAAATTAAAAATAGTGCGCTGCAGCATAACCGATAGCCAAACCGATTAACAATGTTGGCACTAACCATGCAAACTTTCGACCATTTTCACCTAATTTTTGATCAGGTTTATTATAGGATCGGATCAACAAATCTTCTGCCATCTGAGGAAGCTTTGGTCCAAAACGAGCTAGTACTCGCAGCGTCTTAAAAAGATCTTTAGCCAAGGCTTTTGGCCCGATACTTTCTTTGATGTAGCCCTCGACAACAGGCTTTGCCACTTCCCAAATATTGACTTGAGGATGCAATCTGCGCGCAACTCCTTCAACAACAACCATTGTACGTTGTAACAAAATCAGTTCAGTCCGTGTCTCCATGCCAAATTTCTCAGTTACTGCAAATAAATGGTTGAGCACCCGACCCATACTAATTTGGGTGGCATCCATGCCAAAAATTGGCTCACCAACGGCACGCAACGCACGGGCAAACTCATCAACATCCTTATCAGCCGGCACATATCCAGCCTCAAAGTGGACTTCAGCAACCCGTTTATAATCACGACGAATAAAACCATACAAAATCTCGGCATAAACCCGTCGTGTATATTCATCGATCCGTCCCATAATTCCAAAATCGTAAGCGATAATATCGCCATTATAGGCAATCTTTAGATTTCCCTGGTGCATATCTGCATGGAAAAATCCATCCCGTAGCGCATGGGATAAAAACAAATGCAACACACGCTCACCAATCACACGCCTATCAAGGCCTGCGGCATCTATAGACTCGTTATCTACAGCAGGGATGCCATCCGCCCAATCCATTGTCATGACGTTTTTACCAGACAGGTTCCAATTTACTTTTGGTAACTGAAATCCAGCATCACCTTCAGTATTCGTCGCGAATTCTCCAGCGGCACTGCTTTCCAAACGCAGATCCAGTTCCCCCATAACCACACCTTCAAAGTGCGCAATTACCTCTAGAGGTCTCAATCTGCGCACGCCAGGAGCCAAAATTTCTACCATGCGGGCCGCAAAATAGAAGGCATCAATGTCTCGCTGAAAAGCACGCTCAATACCCGGTCTTAAAACTTTGACTGCAACATCTGCTCCGCTTGATACCAATTTGGCACGGTGGACCTGCGCGATAGAGGCTGCAGCAACAGGCAGGCTGAACTCAGAAAAAACATTTTCTAGAGGCTGCTCTAGCTCACTCTCAATCATTGAACGCGCCTCTTCCATTGGGAACGGCGGCAATTTATCCTGTAGAACACGCAACTGATCAGCCAAATCGTCACCAACGACATCAGGCCTTGTGGAGAGTATCTGACCAAATTTTATATAGGCGGGCCCAAGAGCGGACAGAGCACGGGTGGCAGGAGGCATAGAGGGGTCGCCCTTATACCCCATCCACTGAAACGGCCAACCAATGATTTTTGCTGCAATACGCAAGCCCCAAGGGGCTTGATAGGCGTCCAATATTAATTTTAACGCCCCAGTCCGTTCAAGAGTGGCACCAGTTCTGATTAGCCTGAGTATATTATGTGGGCCACGCATCTAGATTTTCCATCCAGAATGAAGCGCCGCAATACCCAAAGAAAGGTTACGATAGCTCACATTTTCGAAACCAGCACCACGGATCATGTTCAAGAACGTTTCCTGATCCGGAAACTTACGAATCGATTCGACTAGGTATTGGTAACTATCGCGGTCATTTGCGATCATTTTTCCCATCGCAGGTATTATATTAAAAGAATAAAGATCATATGCTTTTTGCACCAACGGAACGGGAATTTGACTAAACTCAAGGACCATCAACCGACCACCTGGTCGTAAAACTCGAAATGCTTCACTCAGAGCACCTTCAGGCCGCGTTACATTACGAATACCAAAGCTAATTGTGTAAACATCAAAGCTATTATCAGAAAATGGTAAAGCCATCGCATCACCAACCAACCAGTCGAGACTTTGCTCCATTTCACTTGCTTCCGCCCTTTTACGTCCTTCAATGAGCATATTTTCTGTGAGATCCAGCACAGTTGCATGGCCTGAGCCCGCACGGTTCAAGAATTTAAAGCTGACATCGCCAGTCCCACCGGCCACATCGATTAACGTTTGACCGCAACGAGGTGCCAACCAGTCCATCATCGCCTCTTTCCAGATACGGTGTATTCCAATGCTCATAACGTCATTCATAACATCATATTTTGCGGCAACAGACTTAAATACCCCCTGCACTTTTCCAGCTTTTTCGGTAGCATGTACGGTTTCAAAGCCGAAGTGAGTTGTTTGATCAACGTGGTCTTGCATGGGACAGGCCCTTTCGTAACTTCAGCCCCTCTTATAATACCCAGAACGGCTGTTACAATGTGGTGTAACATAAGGAAACGTGAGATGCCCGAATTACCAGAGGTTGAGACAGTCCGTCGCGGCCTAATGCCCGCCATTCTGGGCCAAATCATTTTCATGGCAGAAGTGAACCGGCCAGATCTGCGATGGCCCTTCCCAAAGAATATGGCAAAGCGGCTAACTGGTGCCCGGGTGACTGCCCTTCGTAGACGCTCTAAGTACATATTAATAGACCTCGATCGTGGAGAGACACTTATCATCCATCTCGGAATGTCAGGTAGAATGCTAATATCAGGCTTCAAGTTGGGCAATTTCTTTACCGAACATCCTGCTGCAGAAAAACATGACCACGTGGTTTTTCATATGGAAAATGGCGCACGCGTTACTTTTAATGACGCCCGTCGCTTTGGAGCAATGGACTTGGCAACAACCGCAGAGGTTGAGAACCATAAGTTTTTAACATCCCTTGGTCCCGAGCCCCTGGGGAATTCTTTTAATGAGGGCTACCTCAAAGGTGCGTTAACAGGAAAAAATACCCCTATCAAAACAGCCCTCCTCGATCAGAGAATCATTGCAGGTTTAGGCAATATTTACGTATGCGAAGTGCTATATCGCAGCAAAATCTTACCAACCCAAAAGGCTGCAACCCTATCAAAACTGGCTATTGGCAAAATCGTGCCAACCATCAGGGAAGTGTTAGAAGAGGCAATATCAGCCGGTGGATCAAGCCTAAAAGATTATCGTCAAACAGGTGGTGAATTAGGTTATTTTCAACATAATTTTCAAGTCTACGGCCGAGAAGGTGAAACTTGCAAAGAGAAGGTCTGTAAAGGCACCATCAAACGGATCACCCAAGCGGGTCGCTCTAGTTTCTTCTGTCCACAGTGCCAAAGATAGCTTGATCTAGGACGTGAACCTGATAGGCCTAAAAGCTTAGAAGAAACAATTCAGGGGCCGTTCATGGCTTATGAAAATATAATAGTCGAAATTACAGACCATGTTTGTCTGATAAAATTGAATCGCCCAAAGGCACTCAATGCGCTTAACTCACAACTGGTGGCGGAACTGAGTGATGCCGTGAGCCAAGCGGAAACAAATGATAAAGTTCGTTGCATGATTATATCAGGCTGTGACAAGGCGTTTGCTGCGGGAGCCGATATTTCAGAAATGTCTGAAAAAACATTTGTTGATGTTGTCACTGATGACCTTTTTGGAACTAGCTTGCTGCCTATTCAAAATGCAAAAAAGCCGATCATTGCGTCTGTCGCAGGTTACGCTTTGGGTGGAGGCTGTGAATTAGCGATGATGTGCGACTTCATTATCTGTGCTGATAATGCTAAATTTGGACAACCTGAAATTAATCTGGGCGTGATTGCAGGCATTGGAGGAACACAAAGATTGACCCGTTTTGTTGGCAAATCAAAATCTATGGATATGCACCTTACGGGCCGTTTCATGGATGCCGAAGAGGCTGAGCGTTCTGGGCTTGTTAGCCGCGTTGTTCCACTAAAACGTCTAGCTGAGGTCTCTCTAAGTATCGCGATTAAGATTGCGGAAAAATCCCAAATTTCTGTGAAAGCAGCAAAAGAATCCGTGAACCGCTCCTACGAAACGACTTTGTCAGAAGGCCTTTTGTTTGAGCGTCGAGTTTTTCACTCAATGTTCGCAACAGAGGACCAAAAAGAGGGTATGACCGCGTTCATTGAGAAACGTGATCCACACTTCCGTGATAAGTAATTTCAGAATCACTTTGCATCTTCGGTGAAACTCGCTATACGCATCTCAGAAAATGCGCGTGTGGCCCGCTTGGCTTTAGATAATCCGGTCCAAGCGGAATGGGCCTAGCGGTAAAACGTGTGGCTAAAGATAAAAAATAGGACCTGAAAAAATGGCAAATACACCCCAAGCAAAAAAACGTGCGCGACAACTCGAACGCCGCACTGCAATCAACAAAACTCGCAGATCCCGCATCCGCACTTTCCTTCGCAAAGTTGAAGAAGCTATCGAATCAGGCGACAAGGAGGCTGCAACAGCAGCATTTCGTGCCGCTCAGCCTGAGCTAATGCGCGGTGTCACAAAAGGTATTTTTCATAAAAATACAGCGTCGCGTAAAGTTTCACGGTTAGCGTCACGTGTAAAATCAATTTCTTAAAAAGATAAAATTTTAAAAAAAGATGCGATTTTTTTTCGTGTCTTTTTTTTGTGTTTAAAATACTGTTTTTATACAAAAAATAACGTTCCCACATTTGATCTTCAAAACGAGTAAGAGATTCTTTTTGGTGAATCTACGAGTCAAGAATGAAGATTGGTTGCAGAACAATCAACCTCAAGGATAAAAAAGATTATCGAGTCACATTTTGTACCGGGGGGGACAAAGGCTGTGAGGACCTTCGCGCTGTGCGATAGAGTTCGTACAGTCTCTGAAAATTAGCACAATATTCCATTTATAGGGTTTTTTGCAGTTTCTTTCCTAGATTAGCGCCTCCTAATGGTGTTTTGTGAAGTGAGTTTCGTGGTTGCTGCGATTTTATTCAAAGCATCCTTTTGATTCGCAGGTTGAAATACCCGCTATGTATTTTAGGACGTTGAGACACATGAAACTAGAATCTTGGAATATTGCTTCAGATCAGCTTCGCCGGTCACTCGGACATAACAATTTCAAGTCTTGGATCGAACCTTTAGAGTTTGTTGGTGATGAAACGGGAACAGCCGAATTTTCAGTTCCTACAAGCTTCTTTGGAAATTATGTGCGTCAACATTTTGAAGACCAAATTCTTTATCAGCTTCGCGACGCAGGCATGCAAGTTAACAGGGTATCTTTCTCTGTGGGCCGTGCTGATCTAGCCGCAAAGCAATCGATTTCTACTACCACGACAAAGTCCTCAGGAATCAGAGAAGAAAAAGCCCGTGAGATCCAAGGCGCCAAATTAGATCCGCGTTTTGTGTTCGATAATTTTGTTGTTGGAAAGCCAAATGAATTGGCGCATGCAGCGGCAAAACGTGTGGCCGAAGCAGGTCCAGTTTCGTTCAATCCTCTATTTCTTTATGGCGGTGTGGGTTTAGGTAAAACTCACTTGATGCACGCGATCGCGTGGGAACTTCAATCTAATCGTCCAGACATCAATGTTATGTATCTATCGGCAGAGCAGTTCATGTATCGTTTTGTGCAAGCCCTCCGTGAACGCAAAATGATGGACTTTAAAGAGCTATTTCGCTCCGTGGACGTCCTGATGGTTGATGACGTTCAATTCATTGCGGGAAAGGATAGCACACAGGAAGAGTTCTTCCATACATTTAACGCATTGGTTGATCAGAACAAACAAATTATAATCTCGGCAGATCGAGCACCTGGTGAGATCAAAAATCTTGAAGATCGAATTGCAAGCCGCCTTCAATGTGGGTTGGTCGTGGACCTCCATCCAACTACCTATGAGCTGCGGCTAGGTATTTTACAGTCAAAAATTGAGCTTTATCAGTCGAGTTACCCCGGCATTGAAGTTCGCCAAGAGGTTGTTGAGTTTCTTGCACATCGTATATCATCAAACGTCCGCGTGCTCGAGGGTGCTTTGACACGCCTCTTCGCATTTGCATCCTTAGTTGGTCGAGAAATTACAGTTGAGCTCACTCAAGACTGTTTATCCGATATCTTGCGCGCGTCAGACCGCAAAATTACAGTTGAAGAAATTCAGCGCAAAGTGAGTGAGCATTATAACATCCGGCTTTCTGATATGCTTGGTCCAAAGCGCCTCCGCAGTTTTGCTCGTCCTCGTCAAATCGCAATGTACCTGTGTAAAAAATTAACCAGTCGCTCACTGCCCGAGATTGGTCGCCGTTTTGGTGGTCGTGACCATACAACAGTTATGCATGGAGTGCGGCGGATAGAAGATTTACGAAATCAAGACAGCCAAATGTCGGATGATCTTGATATGTTGCGTCGATCCCTCGAGGGCTAATTAATTTTCTCGCACGACATTGGTTAAAACTGACCAGCAAACTCTTGTGTCCTTCCAAAATTCCTTTACGGTTTGACATTCAAACACGTCACGGAGAACAGCGATGAAACTGTCAATCGAACGCGCAACTTTGTTGAAGGCCGTGTCACAATCACAGTCAGTTGTTGAGCGGCGTAATACTATTCCAATTTTGGCCAATGTCTTGATAGAAGCCGAAAGTGATCACGTCTCATTTCGTGCAACTGACCTCGACATCGAAGTTGTTGACCGCGTTAGCGCCATGATTGAGCGCGCAGGTGCTAGCACGGTATCAGCGGTAACTCTCCACGAGATTGTACGCAAATTGCCAGATGGCGCTTTAGTAACATTGACTGATGACGGCACATCTGGCCGCCTCACAGTAGAAGCTGGTCGGTCGAACTTTTCGTTGGCAACACTACCGAAAGAAGATTTTCCAATCATGGCAACGTCCGAGTACGAATCGAATTTTACCGCTTCAGCTATGGTTTTGCGCCGTTTGTTTGATAAATCTAAGTTTGCGATCTCAACAGAAGAGACACGCTACTATTTGAACGGTGTGTACATGCATGTAGCGGAAGGAGAAGGCGGACAAGTTTTGCGTTGTGTTGCAACCGATGGGCACCGTTTGGCGCGGATTGATGCAGATCTTCCAAACAATGCTGAAACAATGCCAGGCGTTATTGTTCCACGCAAGACAGTTGGCGAGCTGCGTAAACTTTTAGATGATGATAATGCCCAAATTGCGGTTTCTATTTCTGAAACCAAAGTTCGGTTTGCAACGCCAGATGTGACTTTAACCTCAAAGGTTATTGATGGTACATTCCCAGATTACACGCGGGTCATTCCATCGGGAAATACACGCAAGCTTGAGGTTGACGCTTCCGAGTTTGCCCGTGCCGTTGACCGCGTTGCCACTGTTTCATCAGAACGATCGCGTGCAGTGAAATTATCACTGGACGAAGATCGTTTAATCCTTTCTGTAAATGCTCCAGATAGCGGTGCTGCAGAAGAAGAGCTGGCCGTAGCATACGGTGATGAGAAACTTGAAATTGGCTTTAATGCTAAATATCTTCTGGAGATCGCAAGCCAAGTTGACCGTGAAAATGCGGTCTTTTTGTTCAATTCTTCTGGTGATCCAACACTGATGCGTGAAGGCAATGATACGTCAGCGATTTATGTTGTCATGCCAATGCGTGTTTAATTTTCTCAGTTTGTGAAGGGCAAAATGCCCAATTTAGCAATTGAAAACTTAACACTGTCTCACTTTCGGTCTCACCATCGGGTCCAAATCGAATGTGATGCAAGGCCAGTCGCGGTCTATGGCTCTAACGGAGCAGGCAAAACTAATATTCTTGAAGCAATTTCAGTCCTTTCTCCTGGGCGTGGAATCCGCGGATCCAGCGCAGAAGAAATGACCCGTCGTCCTGAAGCCTTAGGCTGGAAAGTTAAGGCGGTCGTGCACTCACAAGATAGACTCCACGAAGTGGAGACGTGGTCGGAGAATGGTGCAGCCCGGCAGGTGCGCGTAGATGAAAAGTCGGCTACACAGATTATGCTAGGTCGTATCACCCGCATTTTATGGCTAATTCCGGCCATGGATCGTCTCTGGATTGAAGGTGCTGAAGGTCGCCGACGGTTTCTTGATCGTATGACACTGTCCTTTCAGCCTAGTCATGCCGAAAATGTTTTAATTTATGAAAAAGCCATGCGCGAACGCAACAGACTTTTGAAAGACCAAGTGAAAGACCCACATTGGTACCGTGCAATCGAAGAACAAATGGCACTGTCTGGAGTTAAAATTAGGGCTGCCCGGACCGAGGCTTTGGAACATATTCAAGCGGCCCAAAATGAAGCTGAAACAGCATTTCCAACAGCTAACCTCTCATTAGTGAATACAGAAGTATCGGATATACCAACGGAAAGTAGTGAACTTGCCCAAATTTTAAATGAAAATCGCAGTCGAGACACTGCGGCTGGGCGGACATTAATCGGTCCACATCGTGATGATATATATGGCGTTTTTGCTGCAAAAAATGTACCAGCAAAAGACAGCTCCACCGGCGAACAAAAAGCACTTTTGATATCTCTGATTCTCGCAAATGCACGAGCCTTAAAGCAGCAAACTGGGCATGCGCCAATCTTACTCCTGGATGAAGTGGCCGCACATTTGGATCAAGAGCGTCGAGCATCTCTTTACTATGAAATTTGCGCTTTGGGCGCACAGGCTTGGATGACAGGTACCGGACCTGAGTTATTTTTAGAATTGGGAAATGCTGCACAGCACCTTCTTGTGGCCGAGGTCGAAGGTAAATCTGAAGTCAAATTTCTTTGAGCATTTCTATCACAGATCTAGCCCTTTACGCGCTGGCAGTTTTCATTCTTTTTTTAACCCCAGGCCCTGTTTGGGTGGCGCTTCTCGCACGAACTCTGTCTGGTGGCTTTCAGGCAGCTTGGCCGCTTGCCCTTGGTGTGAGCCTTGGTGATGCGGCTTGGCCATTACTGGCCATTCTCGGCGTAAGTTGGTTAGTTAATGAAATTGATGGCTTAATGAGCATTATGACCATTGTGGGCGCTCTTATGTTCTTCTTAATGGGAATACTTCTAATAACTAGAGCTGACCGGGCCTTAGGCAGCAACAGCCGTCTGACCCGTCCAGGAATGTGGGCGGGTTTTGTCGCCGGTGTATTGGCGATCCTAAGCAACCCTAAAGCAATATTATTTTATATGGGAGTTTTACCTGGATTTTTTGACCTCACACAAATTTCCAACACAGATATTTTTGCGATTGTATTAGTGTCAGTTCTGGTCCCTTTTCTCAGTAACCTCACTTTGATCGCGTTTGTGCATCAAATAGGTCAAGCACTGCGCACACCAGGCGCGGTTAAGCGCATTAATATTATATCCGGTTGTCTTCTGGTTGTTGTGGGATTAATTTTTCTGTTTACATGAGAAGCTTGATCATAACCACTTCTAGGCTGCCCAAAGTTCTATTATATGTCAGGTGATAAACGAACGGGGTTTAAAGTGGCATCTGTTAATTTTTTTAATTAAATATAACCTATCAGTCAGAGCACCATACCCACCCAAATGCTCATTCAAAGACCTGCCACGCTTCCTTGGTGAAGGATAAGCACAATTCAAATTAACCAGTGACATTTACATAAGTTTTGCTTTTTATTATTTGATGCAAAACCCTACAACATACTCTAAATTTAAACTATTTTATCAGATTTTAATTCAAAAGGCCACTTAAGAAAAAATTGCTATATCAGACACTATGTCTTGTGCCATTCACGTGACAACCGCTTCAAATTACGCTAACTGTTGTGTAACTTAGTAAAGGTGACCGTTATGACCGAGAAAACCCCCGTTAATGAAGAGTACGGAGCTGATTCTATCAAAGTTCTCAGGGGGTTAGAGGCTGTTCGAAAACGTCCAGGTATGTACATTGGCGACACTGATGATGGCTCGGGCTTGCACCACATGGTCTATGAGGTTGTAGACAATGGAATTGACGAAGCTCTAGCAGGACATGCAGACCATGTTTTGGTCCGCATTCACGCAGATAGCTCCGTTTCTGTAGCGGATAATGGCCGTGGAATCCCAGTCGGCATTCACGAAGAAGAAGGTGTTTCTGCAGCCGAAGTTATAATGACCCAGCTCCACGCTGGTGGTAAATTTGATAACAACTCTTATAAGGTTTCTGGCGGCTTGCACGGCGTGGGTGTTTCTGTAGTTAACGCACTTTCGGTTTGGCTAGAACTACGGATTTGGCGCGATGGCAAAGAACATGTGGCACGCTTCGAGAACGGCGACACGGCAGAACATCTAAAAGTTGTGAAAGAATGCGGCGATCGGACAGGAACCGAAGTTCGGTTCTTGGGTTCAACTGAAACATTTAGCAATCTCGATTTTAAATTCGAAATTCTAGAAAAGCGTCTGCGTGAGCTGGCGTTTCTTAACTCTGGGGTTCGGATCATCTTGGAAGATTTGCGTCCAGCAGAACCTCTGAAATCAGAGTTGTGTTATGACGGTGGAGTGAAAGAGTTCGTAAAATATCTTGACCGCTCCAAAACATCAATCATGGAAGAACCTATCTTTATCACTGGGACCCGGGATGACATCGGTGTAGAAGTAGCTATGTGGTGGAACGACAGCTACCATGAGAATGTTCTACCCTTCACCAACAACATTCCTCAACGCGACGGCGGTACCCACATGGCGGGTTTTCGGGGCGCTTTGACACGTACAATTAATAATTATGCACAAACCAGCGGCATCGCCAAAAAAGAGAAAATTAGCTTCACGGGTGACGATGCGCGCGAAGGACTGACGTGCGTCTTATCTGTGAAAGCTCCAGATCCAAAGTTTTCAAGCCAGACCAAAGATAAGCTGGTGAGCTCAGAGGTGCGGCCAGCGGTTGAAGGGTTGGTTGGTGAAAAATTGGCCGAATGGTTTGAAGAGAACCCTGTTCAGGCTAAAATAATAGTTAGCAAGATCGTAGAAGCAGCCATCGCGCGTGAGGCTGCGCGCAAAGCTCGTGATTTAACGCGTCGAAAAACGGCGATGGATGTAAATTTCCTTGCCGGAAAACTCAAAGATTGCTCAGAAAAAGATCCGTCTAAAACCGAAGTCTTTTTGGTGGAAGGTGATAGTGCTGGTGGCTCTGCGCAAACAGGTCGTGATCGACTGACCCAAGCCGTTTTGCCTCTGCGGGGTAAAATCCTCAACGTAGAACGGGCGCGTTTTGATAGAATGCTGGGGAGCCAGGAAATTGGCAACTTAGTGATGGCATTGGGAACCGGAATTGGACGCGATGAGTTTAATATAGAAAAGCTTAGATATCATAAGGTTGTCATCATGACAGATGCGGATGTTGATGGAGCACATATCAGAACATTACTTCTCACATTCTTCTTTCGCCAAATGCCATCACTGATTGAAGGTGGGTTTCTTTACATCGCTCAACCGCCTTTGTTTAAGGTTAGCCGTGGACGTTCTGAAGTATACCTCAAAGACCAACCCGCTTTGGACGAATATCTCATTGAGCAAGGTATTGAAGGTGCTATTTTGCGCCTAAGCAATGGCGAGGAAATTATTGGCGCTGACTTAATGCGAGTCGTCGAAGAAGCCACGCAGCTGAAACGGATTGTCGATGCATTCCCAACTCACTACCCACGTCATATTCTAGAACAAGCCGCCATTGCAGGTGCTTTTGTGCCCGGCGCTATTGATCGTGACCTGCAAGGCATGGCCGATTCCGTGGCTCGGAGACTTGATCTAATTGCTCTCGAATACGAGCGCGGTTGGCAGGGTCGTCCGACCCAAGATCGCGGCATGCGTTTGGCTCGTATATTGCGAGGTGTCGAAGAGGTCCGGAATTTGGATGGAGCAATGCTACGTTCTGGAGAGGCTCGTCGCACTGGGACCTTAACCCAGGGCCTTCAAGACACTTATTCGGGCCCATGCACATTGGTTCGAAAAGACCGTGTTCAGGTTGTGAACGGTCCCTTAACCTTGCTAAGCTCTATTTTGGAAGAAGGCGAAAAAGGCCTGTCACTTCAACGTTACAAAGGTTTAGGAGAAATGAATCCAGACCAGCTGTGGGAAACAACTCTTGATCCGGATGCCCGAACTTTGTTGCAAGTTAAAATTGATGATGTCGCCGAAGCAGATGATTTATTCACAAAACTGATGGGTGACGTAGTCGAACCTCGCCGCGAATTTATTCAAAATAACGCACTAAGTGTTGAGAACTTAGATTTCTAGTTTAGATGTTTCAACGCTTTTAAGATTAGATATGGCGGGAACTAATCTAAGTTTGGCATAAAAGAGCTGGGCGAGTTGCAATTACCTCGTCCAGCTAAAAAAATTTCAGTTCTTAAAAGCTAATTCAAAAGGTTAGCGTCTTGACGTAATGGTGGTTGGCTATCTGGCAATTTTTCTTGAGATCATGAGAAGCAAATTAAGCAATGGCGCTGTCCCCTTACACATGGAAGCATGCCGGGGGCCTTGGGGGCCCTGAGTTGGGCGGCACAGTCGCGAAACTTTCCAATTGGGTGAAATTGCTTTAAATAAAGATTAAAACCTAAACCGTGTTTTTATCAGCATCCATCTGGCGCTGGCGCTCTCCAAATCTTACACGATCTTCATCGCTATATTCATCAACACATTGATGACACTGAACACCCTTCATATACTCATTGCGCGTTTTATCAGACTGAGTAATTGGACGTCGGCAAGCAAAACACTGGTCATAATGACCTTCGGCAAGGCCTTGCCCAACTGAAACCCGGTTATCAAAGACAAAACACTCACCTTCCCAGGTACTTTCATCGTTAGGTATATTTTCAAGATATTTTAAAATGCCTCCTTTTAAATGATATACGTCTTCGACACCCTCCCCAAGAAGGAAGTTTGTCGACTTCTCACACCGAATCCCACCTGTGCAAAACATTGCAATTTTCTTGTTGTGGAACCTATGTTTATTTTTAGCCCACCATGCAGGAAACTCACGAAATGTTTTGGTTTGAGGGTCAACAGCCCCTTGAAAGGTGCCGATACCAACTTCATAATCGTTGCGCGTATCAATCACGGCAACATCTGGCGATGTGATCAACTTATTCCAGTCTAAAGGATCGACATAATGCCCAGTGCCACTGGACGGGTTTACGTCCGGCTGACCCATTGTCACAATCTCTTTTTTTAGACGCACTTTCATACGTTTAAAAGGCATAGATTGCGCTTTGCTTTCTTTATGTTCAAAGTCAGCACACCCTGGCAATGTGGCGATATGGGCCCAAAGACGCGCAATGCCCAAGCTTGACCCAGCCACAGTGCCATTAAAACCTTCACGCGCCAGTAGGATCGTACCTTTTATGCCCTCATGCTCACTTAAAGACAAAAGTGGCCCCCGCAAAGCAGCAGGGTCTTCAAACCGTGTGAAATGGTACATTGCAGAAACTGTAAACATGCGATGCGTAATAATGCGGTGGGCCACAACTCGCAAGAACACTTTAACTCAAAAAATTAGAGGGGTGCCGCAAATTACTGCACCATCTTCAATAGACATAACACTAGGTTCATGTGTGCAGCATCATTGACCTCAAGCCATACCCTGTCTACTTCTTGGAGCGAAATAGAAGTGAGAATATCTGATGCGTGCCTTGATAGTAATAGATATGCAAAATGATTTTTGTCCAGGCGGTGCTCTGGCTGTCACCGGTGGCAATGAAATTGTATCACCAATAAACCAAATAATGGATGAATTTGATGCCATCATACTAACACAAGACTGGCACCCTGCGGGGCATTCTTCATTCGCCTCCTCACATGACGCTTCTGCATTTTCATTTATTGAGATGCCTTATGGCCAGCAAATTTTATGGCCCGACCACTGCATACAGGACAGCGAAGGTGGGCAGTTTCATTCCGGACTAAACACTAAAAATGCAGATCTCATTCTGCGCAAGGGCTACAACCCTTTGATAGATAGCTACTCTGCCTTTTTTGAAAATGATCATAAGACCCCAACTGGTCTTGCGGGCTATTTGAAAACACGGAAAATTAAAGACCTAACCTTTGTAGGCTTGGCCACAGACTATTGCGTTGCTTATTCAGCACTTGACGCTGCCCGATTAGGATATGAAGTTAGCGTAAGAACAGAGCTTTGCCGCGCTATTGATGTGGAAGGTTCCCTTGAGATTGCCCTGCGTGATATGAGATTAACAAAAGTGAATTTGATCTGATGGTTGATATTGCAACACGGGTTTGGAGCCACAAATGGAAGATTGATCCAATTGTACGTTCATTAATTGATACAGATTTTTATAAACTATTAATGTGCCAATCTGTTTTTAGAAATAATCCTGATACGCAAGTGACTTTTAGCTTGATTAACCGATCACCCCACATTCGACTTGCTGAAATTGTGGATGAAGGTGAGTTGCGTGAGCAATTAGATCATGTCCAGTCCCTTTCCCTATCTCGCGGTGAAAGCACATGGATGCGGGGCAATACATTCTATGGTAAACGTCAAATGTTCACACCTGAATTTATGGATTGGTTCGAAACACTGCGCCTACCGCCCTATCTTTTGGAAAAAAAAGATGGGCAGTATGAGCTTACCTTTGAAGGTAGTTGGCCCGAAGTTATGCTTTGGGAGATCCCTGCCTTATCAGTTTTGATGGAGCTTCGGGGACGCGCCGTACTGGGCGACATGCGAAAATTTGAACTTCAGATCCTATATGCCCGCGCTATGACAAAACTTTGGAAGAAGATCGAACAATTACGTTCCATTGATAACCTACGCCTTGCGGACTTTGGCACCCGGCGTCGGCACTCATTCTTGTGGCAAGACTGGGCAGTACAAGCGATGACTGAAGGGCTAGGCAGCAAATTTGTTGGTACATCAAATTGCCTTATTGCGAAAAATCGTGATTTAGCTGCGATTGGCACCAATGCACACGAACTGCCTATGATATATTCCGCATTAGCGACTTCAGATTCGGCTTTACGTCAAGCACCCTATGACGTGTTGTCGGATTGGCATGATGAGCATGATGGCAACTTGCGTATTATTCTTCCAGATACTTACGGAACTCAGGGTTTTCTTGATAATGCTCCAGACTGGTTAGCCAAATGGACCGGTATCCGAATTGACTCAGGCGCCCCTGAAGCTGGCGCTGAAATAGCCATTAAATGGTGGAAAAATCGTGGGGAAGATCCAACGCAAAAATTAGTTATTTTTTCAGACGGATTAGATGTTGCTAAAATTTCCGAGCTCCAATCTAAATTTGATGGCCGTGTTCGTGTCTCGTTTGGCTGGGGTACATTGTTGACAAATGACTTCCGCGGGCTCGTTCCAGAAGATTCCTTAGCTCCATTCTCACTCGTGTGCAAAGCCATCAGCGCAAATGGCAAACCGACGGTAAAGCTCTCAGACAATTCCAATAAAGCCATGGGGCCAGCCGATGAGATAGAACGCTACAAGCGCGTTTTTGATCTCACGGCGCAATCAGCGCAGGACATTATTGTTTAAAACGTGTGCTGTTTAGTTCAGCCATTGGTAAGATAAGTGCAAAGCACGTTCCGCATATCGCCTTTGTGTAGTGCTCTTCTTTGGTTGCCTGGGAATGACCCAGCCAGAGGAGGCAAACCCACGTAGCATCAGGAAGAAATGGATATCTTCAAGGCTTGGTGCTGGACGTAACACCCCATAACCGTCTCGAACCGCTTCGATCAGATCGTCCAAATATCGCAAAGTGTAGTGCTGAGACATTGGCGCACCTAAATCATATCCACGATATCCAAATCCTGAATCGTCAAAGTCGATTAAAGCCAAACCTGATGGTGTAGAAAAAATATTCTCCTGCAAAGCATCAGCATGTATCAATCCAAAATCGGCGTCCTTCATACCCTCTAAATGCGAATATGCTGCATCACGAGCATAGATCATAAACTTCTTCTCACTTGCAGAAAGTGATGGATTTTCCCAAAAACGGCCCCAAAACGGAGACTTTCCAAGCAGGCCAGACAAGTTCCAAGATGGGCGTGTAATATCATTAGTCTTCATAGAATCAGTCAGATTGTGAAGCTGGGCAAGCAACAGGCCTACATCCCGATAGAGATCACAATGTTCTGTTATGGTACCATCAAACACCTCCTCAGCGTTACCAATTGGCGTACCATCAACCCATGAGATTACCGAGGCGTATCTGCCACCATCGATCTCTAATAATAACGAACCATCGGGCATACTCACCGGTCTTGGGCAGCAAAATTCTGCATCTGCTAGACGATTAGTCCACATCAATTCAGACAGGATTGATGCTTTTTCTTGATATCCTTTACGGTGCAGGCGCAACGCGAAAGGTGCATCGTTTATTGAAACTCGGTATACCGCATTTTCGCGTTCTGCGATCAAACATACTGGACCATCCGCCCCCCAAGCTGCCGCAATATCTTCAACCTTATTCATGTGACATCTACAGCAAATGCGTCTGCTAAAATATGCGTCGCACACTCTGTATCCGCACTGCAAAAGGGCATAGGTGGCCGCAGTTTCAAGATGTTGCGATTGCGGCCAGTGCGTCCCATCAGCATTCCGTGATTGCGTGCATATTCCACCACATGGGCTGCCAGCCTTTCATCCGCTTCACCATCTTTTTCAAGCTCCAAGACCACGAACAAACCACGCCCACGCAAGCTTGAAATTGAGGAATGTGAAATTAGTGCCAACCGCTCTAAAAATTCACCACCAACAATGCGCGCATTTTCAACAAGATTATCTTGCTCAATCACATCTAAAGTAGCAGCCGCTGCGGCGCAGCTGACCGGATTGCCCCCAAAGGTATTGAAATACCCAAATGCATTGCGAAATGCCGACATTACTTCAGAACGCGCTACAACCGCAGCTACCGGGTGCCCATTAGCCATTGGCTTTCCAAGCGTCACCACATCTGGAGACAGCCCCAGCCAATCGTGACCCCACCAGGTATCACCCGAACGGCCAAAGCCAGGTTGAACTTCATCGGATATCAAAATCCCACCAGCCGCTTTTATCACTCTCTCCGCCGGACGCATAAAGTTTTGAGGTAAATCGGGCAAGCCTTCATTAGCAAAGGTTGGACAAAACAAAAAACCAGAAAACCCATGACCCGCGGCTTCAAGATCATCTATCGCTTTTTGAATTTCCTTCGCAAAAGCTTCTGCTTGATTGGCAAAACTACCACCTACGGGTCGCAATGTATCTGGGGCTGGTACATGCCGAACATGAGCTGCATATCCTCCAATTGGAGGTTTACGGGAGGACAGTTGGGATACTGCCATTGTATTTCCGTGATATGTGTTATCAGTAGATATAATTCCGATTTTACCTGTCATGGCTTGTGCCATGCGTAGCGCAATATCATTAGCCTCAGAGCCACTACAAACCATAATTACCTGATCCAACTCTAATTGGAATTTTGCAGTTAGGCGCTCGCCGTATGAAACGATACCGTCATGTAGATAGCGTGTGTGGGTGTTCAATGTCGCAGCCTGTTCAGAAATCGCCGCAACTACATGTGGGTGACAGTGGCCAACATGCGGTACATTGTTGTAGCAATCGAGGTACTTATTGCCGTCCACGTCCCATGCCCAAACACCAGAACCACGAACGAGGTGAATGGGAGTATCGTAAAATGTGGGCACATTAGACCCTAGCACAGCTTGCCTGCGAGCCATCAATTCATTCGTCATCTTTTACCTTTCCGCGCAAAGACTTTACCGTACCACGTTGCACTTTACTGGCCAGCCTGCGTTTTTGCGAGCCAAAAGTTGGGCGAGTCGCAATCCGGTTTTTTTGGCGATGTGTTGCTTTAACAATCATTTCTTTCAGCCTCTTACGCGCAATTTCACGATTGCGGGCCTGCGATCGGGTATCTTCGACACGCACGATCAAAGCTCCTTCAAGTGTCCATTTTCGACCTGCAATTTTTTTTAATCGGATCTTTACCGAGCGAGGCAAGTTCGGACTACGGTCTGCTTCAAAACGCAGCTCAACCGCTGTAGCAACTTTATTTACATTTTGCCCACCCGGCCCTTGCGAGCGGGTAAAGCTTTCTGTGAGTTCCCAATCTTGAATCGTAATATTATCATTAATTTGCATAATGAGCCCAATATGCCACAAAGAAAAAGGGCCGCCTAGAAAAGACGGCCCTTCGAAAGTTTTTTAGGAGGCCGGGTCGTTTAGGACACCTTCGCCCAAGTTTGGCGGATTAACACCAAGGGTTACCTTAGAGGACACCCCCCAAACCTGTTACGACTCCATTCTCCAATACCTTTCTTGACACTGGATCACCTCCTTTCAGCTGTTTAAAGATATTTACAACTTGTCAGAGAGAGCCTCGAAGTCAATGGTTTTTTACACTACGGCCTACTAGATATTTTACGAGCATGCGAAATGGAACCAATGCAGTAAGTGCAATGGAAAGCTTAACAAGCCAATCAGCAATAGCGAGCGAGACCCATAGCGGAAATTCTGGGCCACTTCCAAGTAATGGTACACCACCTTGTGCCCAGTCAGGAACACTTGCCACTTCGAGGCTGTTGAGCATCACAGAGAACGCAATCGTAAAAAATAAAGCTGTATCTATGGCGCTGCCAATCACAGTAGATGCTAAAGGCGCACGCCACCATGGACCACTTCGCAAGCGATCAAATATTTGGACGTCCAACATTTGTGCAATTAAAAATCCGATGCCTGATCCAAGTGCGACCCGCAAGGTCACAGCTGGATAGGAATACCCATCTCCCTGCAACATAACTTGCGTACCAATGAGTGAGCATAATATCCCCACGCAAAAGCCAACAAAAACTACACGACGTGCTGCGGCAATTCCATAAACTCGGTTCATCACATCCGTGACGAGAAAGGCTAAGGGATAAGTAAAAGCACCCCATGTCAGCCAATCACCAAATAAATATTGAACGAGGACGTTTGAGGCGACAACAATTATTGCCATGGCAAGAATACCAGGGAGGTAGTTATTTTTCATATTTTCAATTCCGTTTTTTAGCCAAGGTGGCGGCGACTTGGTCAGGTTTGACGTTGTCCCGTACGTAATTTGCTAAAATCTTTCAAGTAAAAAATATTTTTACTTTTTAAGGAGAAGCCAATATTGTTGAACACTGCTTAGGTAAGACTGATAATTTTATTTCTGGTCTCGGCTTTCTTGGTTTTGGATTCGGATTTGGTGGAGGCGGATTAAGGATGCGATCAACCCACCCTTGCGCCTCATCACAACCATCTCCCAAAGGTGGGGGAGCTTGGTTTTTGCATCCCTTTTGTCCCTTGGGGCACTTCATCCGCACGTGAAAATGATAATGATGCCCATACCAAGGTCTAATTTTACGCAGCCAGTCGCTACTACCTTTTGCTGATTTACACATTGCGACTTTTGCGCCCGGGAAAATAAATATACGTGCAACCCTCGGGTCTGATGCCGCTAGTTTCAAAATAGCTTCATGCTCCGCGGTCCATTTACTATTGGTGAAAGCGCCTTTGGATCTACGTGTCGACACCGAAGAGATTTCTTCCCGAACGGCCTGGTCCAGATTCAAATCTCTCGCAGGTAGCAACCAAATGTCAGCGTCTAGTCCTATTTGGTGACTAGCATGTCCTGACAGCATCGGACCTCCGCGCGGTTGCGAGATATCACCAATATAAATACCTTTCCAACTAGTTTCTCTGGCTACTTTCCCCGACAAATCTTGCACGTAATCAATAAGAACCGGTTGACCCCAATTTCGGTTACGCGATAGCCGCATCACTTGCCAAGTGGGCCCAGTTTCAGGTAACGCCTTTGCACCGGCTAAACATCCTTTGGCATAGCTACCATGGGACTGCGCCCTTTGTTTTGAGCCCCTCTGAGCGTCTCCGAACAGAAATTTTGCTGGCAGATCTACCGAAATAGACTCAGGTCTTGCTCGGGGGCCATCTTCATGACTTTGCGCAAGTAGCGGTTCAATGACACCACCAGTTACCAGCACAGTTATTAAGGTTAAGGTGCGGAAGAAGAGGAAGATTTTTCCCATTTGTCCTGATCCCCATTTGGATGAACCCAGCGCAGCAAAAATAAGCCTAAAACAAACAAACCTACGACTGGGGTAAAGCCTAACCGCGCATCATTTAACCAATATGTGAAAACTCCAATCAGAAGCGGAGCTAAAAAGGCAGTAGCCTTGCCCGCCAAGGCAAACAATCCGAAGGCCTCAGTCGGACGATTGGGATTCGTATGTCTTACCATCAAGGAACGGCTGGCGGCATAAATGCCCCCACCAGATCCACCAATCGCTGCACCGCAAATAAACAGCATAATATCTGGCAAACTGGAGCCCTGAGCCAAAGGGATACCATAAAAAGACGTACGTGACATTCCGATGATGAGTAATGATACGATAATCAATATCCAAATATGACAATAGATCACTGGACGGGGACCGAGTTTACGGTCATATTTTCCTGATATCCATGTAAACAATGCCGCCGAAATTCCACTGATAATTCCAAAAACCCCAAGTTGTGTTTGTCCCCAACCCAAAACTAAGGCTGCGTAAACACCACCAAACGCGTAAAGTCCGTTGAGTGCGTCACGATAAAACATTTGTGCGCCCATGAAAGAAAAGAGGCTTGGTCGTTTAATCATCTCTTGAAGTGAGGACTTCAGTTCCCCCATAGATTTTCGGAACCCACCTTGGCTATTTGGGGCTTTGCTTTCACGCACCCACAAAAAATAAGGAACCATAAAGACGATAAACCAAATTGCTATGAGCGGTCCCACAGCGCGGGTTCCCTCGCGCATATTTGCGTCCAAAAATCCAAAGCCAGGATCCAGACCAATCATGAAGGTTTTTCCGCCATCATCAAAAAATAAAAACAGCATAATAAACAGGCTTAAAATCCCGCCAGTGTAGCCCAAAGCAGCACCACTCCCAGAAATTTTACCCACTTCGTAGCGATCGCCAAGGCTCGGAAGTACCGCATTAGTGAAAACTAACGCTAACTCTGCAGCCACAAATGCTATTGAGAAAAAAAGCAAGGACGACCACATCGTGGATCCATCTGGCACCATGTACCAAAGCATCCAGCTACAAATAACATAGACTATCGAGGCAGCCCAAAGCCATGGCATTCGTCGGCCAGTATTATCAGCATAAGCGCCAGCTAAAATTCCAATCACCGCCACAAATAATCCAGCAACAGCCTGCCCCATCGACCACATAGTCTGAGCGCTTGCCTTTGCCGTTGCGTCATCCATACCACTTTCGAGGTAGGCTTGTGCTGCAGTAACCGCAAAATATGGTCCAAAAATGAAAGTAAGGCCTAAAGTATAAAAGGGTTGCGTTGCCCAATCAAACATCATCCAACCACGGATCCGTTTTTTAAGGCTTACGCCAGAGATTGCTTCATTAGACATTTATTTTTCCCCTACTGACATCTTGGGACTGTGCGGGAGCAGCAGTATCAACGCAAGCTTTTCCTAAACTAAGGACTGCATGGGTGGCCAAGGTCGTAAGTCTTCAGCCGCAGACCAAGCTGCAATCCAGTCTGGCATTTCAGGTAGAATTACTCCAGTGGCCAATTCAGCCAAAACACGGTCAGTCAAGACAATCCCATTCTCATCAGTCACGGCTGTTCGGTACAAAGCGTGTCCAGCACAAACTCCACGAACCCACATGCTTTGCTCCAGATACATAAAACGTTGGTCTACACAAATAGCTTGGCTTTGCATTTTAATACAATCAAACATCCGTATACGCTTTCGATACCTTACTGAGCTTCCAGCAATAGTCAGTCCCCAGTTGCGTCGCCGTAAAACGTCCATCAAACCTGCACGCTTCGCCATCGGCAAACGCCCCATGTCATAAAGAGTCAAGGCGCGCCCGTTGTTAAGCTCCATCCAAAGGTCCAAATCCCAGGGCAGGCAATAATGCAAACTTTCATGGGTGTCACCAACGCCTAATGAAGATGCCTTCCGATGTAGAAAAAATTGCCATGCGAGGCGAATAAAAGGATACATATAAGAAACTCCATTTTTTAACCAAATCGCCTGTGTCGGGAGGAAGGTCAAGCCTTCAGACAGTTATGTCTCTTGCCGATAGATCCCTTAGCCCTTAGGTAATAACTTATAAATTATACTGAGGTTCCCATGGCACCAATTTTTGCAATTCCCTACATGATCTTGAACGTAATCTGGTTCTTCATCATCGCACATTTTATTATGAGCTGGCTCATCGCATTTAATGTACTTAACCTAAAACAACCCGTAGTCAGCCAAATTTGGCAAGGGCTGAACCGCATGCTGGATCCAATTTACCAGCCTATTCGCCGTTTTTTACCTAATATGGGTGGACTCGACCTTACACCGCTAGCCTCTTTGCTCATTGTCGCAGCGCTACAATATACGCTTGTTTATTACGGCAATTAAAGCATCGGAACCGCTATGCCCTATTCTGCCCTTCTGAGGGATGTCTTCGGATTCTCTACCTTCCGGCCCGGACAGGAAGATATTGTTCAAGCTGTAACAGAGGGCAAAAATGTACTGGCGATTATGCCAACAGGCGGTGGAAAATCCCTATGCTTCCAATTACCAGCACTGCTCCGTGAAGGGGTCACTGTTGTCATCTCGCCACTGATAGCTCTGATGCGCGATCAAGTTCGCGCGCTTCAGGCAGTGGGCGTAAGCGCAGGCGCGCTCACGTCTGGAAACACACCTGAGGAAACCGATGCCATTTGGGAAGCGCTAGAGCATGGGCAGCTAAAATTACTTTACATAGCACCTGAAAGACTGGCCGCGGGATCAGCTCTCGGCATGCTGCGCCGGATTGGCGTCAGTTTGATTGCGGTTGATGAAGCGCATTGCGTGTCGCAGTGGGGCCATGATTTCAGACCAGATTATCTACGTATTGGTGAATTGCGCCAGGCACTTGATGTGCCACTTGCCGCATTCACCGCAACTGCAGATGAAGAAACCCAAGCTGAGATCATCAAGAAATTATTTGATGGTAAGGCACCAGCCAGCTTTTTGCATGGATTTGATCGTCCTAACATACACCTTGCCTTTGCCGCCAAAGACCAACCACGCAAACAAATTTTGAATTTTGCCAATGCCCGAAAAGGGCAATCTGGAATTGTTTACTGCGGCACACGCGCCAAAACAGAAACAATCACACGCGCACTTCGAGAAGATGGACACTCGGCCTGTCATTATCATGGCGGCATGGAAGCTGAAGATCGGCGCCTTGTCGAAAGCAGATTTCAACAGGAGGATGGCCTGATTGTTGTTGCGACTGTAGCGTTTGGAATGGGCGTTGATAAACCTGATATTCGTTGGGTTGCGCATGCAGATTTACCCAAATCAATCGAATCCTATTATCAAGAGATTGGCCGTGGCGGCCGAGATGGCGCTCCCGCGGAAACTCTGACACTATTTGGAGCAGATGACATCCGATTACGCAGATCCCAGATTGATGAAGGCCTTGCTCCCACTGATCGGAAAATGGCAGATCATGCTCGCTTGAATGCCTTGCTTGGCCTAGCAGAAGCTTTGAGCTGCCGGCGTGAAAACCTTTTGCAATATTTTGGAGAAACTGATGTCACGTGCAAAAATTGTGATCTATGCGACAGCCCACCCGAGGTCTTTGACGGCACCCAACCTGTTCGTATGGCGCTCTCCGCTATTTTGAGAACTGGTGAATGGTTCGGAGCCGGGCATTTAATTGATATTTTGCGCGGCACTGCTACCGAGAAAGTCCGTCAACGCGCTCATAATGAAATTCCAACTTTTGGAGTTGGAAAAGACATGAGCAAAGCTCAGTGGCAAGCTATTTTTCGCCAAATGATGGGCCACGATTTAATTCGGCCGGACCCAGAGCGTCACGGCGGATTACGTTTTACTAAGAATGCACGTCCATTACTAAAGGGCGAGGCAGTGATACAACTTCGCAAAGACAGTATCTCCTCCGCAAATGATCGTAGGCCTGTTGTCAAGTCACTTGTTTCAGATGAAGATGCGCCACTCTTATCAGCACTGAAAGCAAACCGGCGCGCGCTTGCCGAACAACAAAAAGTACCCGCTTACATAATTTTCAACGACAAAACTTTAATTGAGATGGCAGAAAAACGTCCAAAAAACCTAGATGAAATGGCGGCTATCGGAGGTGTGGGTGCCAAAAAGTTGGAGAGCTATGGCAAGGGCTTTTTATCGGTCATAACCGGAACTGATACCATCGTTCATCCAACGCGTCGCAAATTAGCAGGACAACCAGCAGCCGGCATATTCGATCAGTTGCTCGCCGCGCAATTAGAACTAGAGCGTGGTGAACTGGGCACAGATAAACCATTGTCTTGCTCAACATCAGTCTTACGAAATATTGCAGAAATGCAGCCCAAAACCATCATGAAAATGTCTCAAATTGCAGGAATGAACGAATCGCGTGCTGAAAGATTTGGTGCTGCGTTCTTAGAGATCTTGCAGTCCCAGTAGGTAGCGCTAAACTAAGGTTATCGAGGAGTTCAAAACATGTTGGTATGTATTTCACCCGCCAAAAAATTAGATTGGTCAGCCGTAGAAAGAACGGATTTAACTCTGCCAGACTTCAGTAAGGAAGCTTTGAGCCTGGCAAAAACAGCACGCGGCTTATCTATTGCAGAACTTCAAAACCTAATGAAAATTAGTCCTAATTTGGCCCAACTGAATCAAGATCGATTCAAAAACTATGCCGAGACACCAGACGTGGGCGCTTTACGTCCTGCAGCTTTGGCTTTTGCAGGTGACACCTACCAGGGATTAGAGGCGACTACTTTGAGTGACGACGACATGCGCTGGGCTCAAGATCATTTAAGAATTTTATCTGGCCTTTATGGTGTTTTGCGTCCTCTCGATCAGATCCAAGCCTATCGTCTCGAAATGGGATCACGCTTGAATACGCAACGTGGAAAATCATTATATGAATATTGGGGTTCCAACATCGCCAAAGCAATAAATGATCAGGCTACAGCAACAGAATCCACAACCTTAATAAATTGCGCTAGTCAAGAATATTTCGGCGCAGTAGACCTCAAAACCTTGAAAGTCGATACTGTTACACCACAGTTTTTGGAGCTCAAGGATGGTAAAGCAAAGATTGTAAGCTTCTTTGCAAAAAAAGCACGTGGAGCAATGGCACGGTTTGTCATGCAGAATCGTCTCTCACGCGCAGACCAAATTATGGACTTTGATAGTGGTGGGTATGAATATCAGCCAGATCAATCAACATACGAAAAACCAGTTTTCTTGCGCATTTATCCAGTTTAAACTTTAAAAATTTTATCTGCATATTTCTGTAAATAAATCTTAAGCCACGGCGTATATATATTTGGCTGGGATGCAACTTTAGAGTTCAAGTCTTCCAGTGTTTCCCAACAATAGTCCATCACTTCGTCTGGGTTGGGTCGTATTGTAACACTCGTAAAGTTTGCAACAAAAATTTCCACAACTTCGTTTTCTATTAATCCCGGAGGTACTTCAGCTCGGTACTCAATAGTATCGATATATTGTGGCTCAACACCAATGATGCCCAATTCTTCTTGCAGTCTTCGTTGCGCACAATTCAAGCCCAGCTCTTTCCATTTTGGGTGAGTACAGCACGAATTGGTCCACAGTCCTGGCGTATGGTATTTTTTCAATGTGCGGCGCTGCAAAAGCGTATGAGATCCATTCATAACAAATACAGACACGGCCTTGTGCCGTAGGCCACGTTGATGGGCCTCCAGTTTTTCAACAGGCTGCAACACGCCATCGATCCAAGTAGGAATCATTATATCCAAAAGACCAGCCCAATAAACATAACACGTTTATAAACAGTTTTGAGCAGTCACAGCACTATTAAATAAAATCAATTTTTTCACTGATTTAAAAGCCTGCGGGAAATTAACATTTATGACTTGTGATGTATGAAGTTTACAACTGATGGAGTTTTCGATAGATTTTTTTGATTATAGACCTTTTTTGGCGAAAATGTCGCGGGTTTTGCCATTGAAATTAGTGGGTCCACAATAGATTGCTGTGTGGAAGTCAAAACTCCTTCCAAAGAACTGTAGGAAAGAATATTTTAATGTCATTCGATAGTTTTTTCAAAGATCAGCTGAACCAATTAAAGGCCGATGGCAATTATCGGTATTTTGCTGATCTTGAACGTAGCACAGGTAAGTTTCCACGTGCTACAAACCACTTTGAGGGTGGAAAGCGGGATGTGACTGTTTGGTGCTCTAATGATTATCTTGGTATGGGGCAGCATCCAAAGGTTATCGCGTCAATGCAAGAAGCTGTTGGACGCTGCGGAACCGGTGCTGGCGGAACACGTAACATCAGCGGGACAAATCATGACCACTTGTTGCTTGAAAAAGAGCTGGCAGATCTACATGGCAAGTCAGATGCTCTTCTGTTCACATCCGGCTATGTATCAAATTGGACAACCCTAACCACTTTGGGTTCCAAAATACCTAATGTAGTTATCCTCTCTGATAGTGAGAATCACGCATCGATGATTGAAGGGATCCGCCACTCGAAAGCTGATAAAGTAATTTGGCAGCATAATAATGTGGAGGACTTAGACAGAAAATTGTCCGCATGCGGAGACCGCCCCAAGATTGTGGCGTTCGAGAGCGTTTATTCGATGGACGGCGATATCGCTCCAATGGCTGCAATTATTGATGTCTGCGAAAAACATGGCGCTCTAACATATGTTGATGAGGTACATGCAGTTGGCATGTATGGTGCACGCGGTGGTGGTATCAGCGAACGTGAGGGTCTCACAGATCGAATTGACATTATTGAGGGAACTTTAGGTAAGGCTTTTGGCTGCGTCGGTGGTTACATCACAGGGTCTTCCGAGATTTGCGACTTCATCAGGTCATTTGGATCTGGTTTCATTTTCACAACAGCCTTACCACCAGCAGTTGCCGCAGCAGCGCGAACCTCAATAGCACATCTCAAGGTGAGTAACACAGAGCGGTTAGGCCAACAGACGCAAGTAGCGCGCTTGCGCGCTGGGCTTGATCGTGCAGGTATTCCGCACATGCAAAACGACAGCCATATCATTCCAGTTATGATCAAAGATCCTGTTAAAACAAAAATGATTGCTGATTATCTAATGGATCAATTTGGTATCTATGTGCAGCCCATTAATTACCCAACTGTTCCAAAAGGGACAGAACGGCTTAGGTTCACTCCATCGCCACTCCACAGTGATGCCGACATTGATCACTTAGTGTCGGCGCTCTCATCGCTGTGGCAACAATGTGCAATTTCGCGCGCCGTAGCTTAATTTATACCTACTTATTAGCACAGAAACTCCAGTATCGTCATTGTTAGGTTACCCACCGGCTAAGTGTATTCAAGGAGAGTCAAGCAATGAAGCTTTTATCAGTCCTTATGGTCTTAGTTTTAAGTGCCACGCCTGTTGTTCCTGATGGCAATACACCGACGGGAAACGTTTTTGCAGGCGCCACTGCTTTTAAAAAGCAATGCACCTCGTGCCATGTAGTTATGAATGACGTTGGAGAAAAGCTTGCTGGTCGCAACTCAAAATCAGGCCCAAATTTATATAATATTGCAGGTGCCAGCGCTGGAGCCGTGGAAGGTTATCGTTACGGAAAATCTCTTGCTGCAGCGGGTGCTGAAAATGGTTTGGTTTGGACGAATGAGACTTTCACAGCTTATGTCCAAGACCCGAAAGGTTTTTTGCGCGAATTCTTAGATGACAAGCGTGCCCGGGCAAAAATGAGCTTTAGGGTCCGTAAAGAGGAAGATGCTGTAAACATCTACGCATACCTTTATAGCCTATCAGGCGCAGAATAAGCAGCCCGCTAGATCAAGAATGCTATCTTCTTGATATTCATTAACCTAACGCAATCACCCCAATTTAAAGTCGCTCAATTGCAACAGCAATACCTTGTCCACCACCGATGCACATAGTTGCTAGACCTTTGATCCCACCACTTCGCTCAAGCTCGGCCATAAGTTTTACCATTATGATTGCACCTGTAGCTCCGACTGGATGCCCAAGGGCAATGGCGCCGCCATTTGGGTTAACCCGAGCGGGATCTAAGCCAAGACCTTTGTTAACGGCCACAGCTTGGGCCGCGAAAGCTTCATTGCTCTCAATCACATCAAAGTCCACGATAGAAAGTCCAGTTTTTGCCATTAAATTTTCAACGGCAGGCACAGGCCCTATGCCCATGACTTCTGGTCGGACACCTGCATGACCGTAACCTAAAATTCGGAATTTTGGTGTAAGTCCTGCCTTTTCTGCGACATCAGCATGGGCCAAGACAACGGCTGCCGCGCCATCATTAATTCCAGAAGCATTACCCGCCGTAACTGTACCATCTTTTTGAAACACAGTGCGCAAGCCCGCCAATGTTTCCAGGTTTGTAGGTTTTGGGTGCTCGTCCGTGATGAAATCAACCATCTCGCGACGCACTTTCACTTGGACTGGGGTAATTTGATCAACGAAATTTCCAGCTGCAATTGCCTTTGCAGCCCTATTTTGGCTTTCGAGTGCAAATTCATCCTGATCTTCTCGGCTGACACCATTTTCAGCAGCTACATTTTCAGCCGTGACACCCATGTGTCCTGTTCCAAAGGGACAATGTAATGCGCCTAACATCATATCGAGCGTGGTCACATCACCCATTTTCTGGCCCCAACGCTGAGACTGCAGGATGTAGGGAGAGCGGCTCATGTTTTCAGCGCCACCCGCAAGACCAAATTCAGCATCGCCCAACATCAGCGATTGTGCAACCGATACGATTGCTTGCAAACCTGATCCACAGAGCCGGTTAACATTCATTGCCGGCACATTATCAGGAATACCCGCTTCCATCGCCGCAACGCGTGACAGGTACATATCACGCGGTTCGGTATTAATCACATGCCCGAATGCGACATGCCCAATTTGGGCTGCCTCTATTCCTGAGCGTGCAATCGCAGATTTCGCCACTGTTGCACCCAAATCAATAGGAGCCACTCCAGATAAACTGCCCCCAAAGGTGCCGATTGCGGTGCGTGTGCCACCAAGAATAACAATATCAGTCATGAGTCATCTCCGTTTTTTTAGTACCTTACTTGGGAAGTGATTTGAGGAAAAGGTGAACCTCGTAATAATAGAATTGAAGATGAGAACAAAGTGTGAACAAATTGGTGTGTGGAATCACTTATGGGCACAGCCATCATGCCAAAATCAGACATCATCCGTCTCCCCGAATTGCCCATTTGTTGGGCAGAGCTACAAGCATGCTCTAATTTTTCCTTCCTGAAGGGTGGGTCTCATCCCGAAGAATATATGGATCGTGCAGCCCTTCTGGGTCTTTCTGCTTTAGCTATTGCAGATGATAATTCAGTTGCTGGAATTGTACGTGCCCATACACATGCCCGTGAAATTATACGGCGCGTAAAAGAGCGTCGCGCCTTTGATAATACCGTTGGTCTGATTGGTCCACCAGCTCCAGCACGCTGCAAACGCAGCCCTTCAGCAAAAATTTACAATACGCCACGCCTTTTGCCCGCTGCAAAAATTATATTGCGTGATGGGATAGTAGCAACAGTTTTACCAAAAAATCGTATTGGCTGGGGTCGTCTTTGTCGCCTGATTTCACGTGGTAGATTACGCGCTGAAAAGGGTATTTGTGATATTCGCTTAGAAGATTTTCTCGAGTTTGGCCGTGATCAACTGATCTTGCTGCATGCGCCATCCAGCCAAAAGGCCCAACCCAGCGCGCCCACATGGGCGTCACAGGTGCAAAGGTTGACGCAACACTTCGCCCAAGATGTGATGCTGCTGATGGTACCCAGGTATGATGGCCAAGACACAGTACGATTTACAGATCTCGCGCGACTGTCCCAGACTCTCAGCTTACCCTTAGTCGCATCCGCAGCACCCGTGATGCATCACGGCACACGACGCAGATTGGTCGATGTGTTAACAGCAATCCGTCTAGGTGTTCGTGTGGACGTACTGGGACGGGAAGGGCAAGCGAACTCAGAACAACGGTTGCGCGGCACCTCTGAAGTTGCTTCTATTTTTCATGCCTATCCAGAAGCTTTATACCAGACTGCCAAAGCCCTTGGCCAATTGCAGTTTTCACTCGACGAATTGCGTTATGAATACCCATCTGAATTGACAGATAATGAAACACCTTCAGATAGGTTACGGCGCTTGGCATATTCAGGGCTGAAGTGGCGTTACCCAAACGGGGCATCACAGAGAGTAAGAAAGCTTATAGAACACGAACTTTCTCTCATAGGGAAACTAAAATATGAACCTTATTTTCTTACCGTTCAGGATATTGTAGCCTTTGCCAGGTCCCGAAATATCCTATGCCAAGGCCGTGGATCTGCAGCCAATTCTGTGGTCTGCTATTGTTTAGGCGTGACATCTGTAAGTCCTGAAATTGGCACTATGGTATTTGAACGCTTTGTATCAGAAGCCCGCAATGAGCCACCTGATATTGATGTCGACTTTGAGCATGAACGCCGCGAAGAGGTAATCCAATATATCTATGAGCGTTACGGCCGCCACCGTGCCGGGCTTTGTGCCACCGTAGTGCATTACCGTGGCAAGCGTGCAATTCGCGAAGTTGGGCGCGCTATGGGCTTATCAGGAGATACGATCAGTGCTTTATCATCTCAACTCTGGGGATTTTTTTCATCCAAAGGCTTAGAGGCTGCACGCATGGCGGAAATTGGCCTCAATGCGAATGATCCACATCTACAACAAACTATGGCTCTGATCTATGCAGTGATCGGGTTTCCCCGCCACCTATCACAGCATGTGGGTGGCTTTATTGTGACAGAAGGGCGGTTGGATGAATTGGTTCCCATTGAAAACGCCACGATGGAAGGTCGCACCTTAATTTGTTGGGATAAAGATGACATAGACAGTTTAGGTATTCTCAAAATTGATGTTTTAGCGCTTGGGATGTTAACCTGTATTCGCAAGGCATTTGATATGATCAGCACGCATCATGCGGTTGATTATACGCTTGCCACCTTACCTCCCGAAGATCCCGACGTATACAATATGCTATGCCGCGCAGATAGCTTAGGGGTCTTCCAGGTTGAGAGTCGCGCGCAAATGAACTTCCTGCCGCGGATGCGTCCTCGTACCTTTTATGATCTCGTGATCGAAGTTGCGATCATCCGTCCTGGTCCCATCCAAGGTGATATGGTGCATCCCTATATTCGCAGACGAAATGGTGAGGAAGAAGTCAGCTTTCCCTCAGATGCACTCGGAGCCGTATTGGGCAAGACTTTAGGCGTACCACTGTTTCAAGAACAAGCCATGCAAATTGCTATCGTAGGTGCAGGTTTCACACCAGAACAAGCCGATCGCTTGCGACGCTCTCTCGCTACATTCAAAAAACATGGAAATGTCAGCGAGTTTCAATCTCTATTCATGAAGGGCATGCGACACAATGGATATGACGAGAATTTTGCTGCCAGATGTTTCTCACAAATAGAAGGATTTGGGGCATATGGATTCCCCGAAAGCCACGCAGCCAGTTTTGCCTTACTCGTATATGCTTCAAGCTGGCTCAAACATCACCATCCTGGTATCTTCAGTTGTGCATTGCTAAATTCGCAACCTATGGGTTTTTATGCTCCTGCCCAAATCGTGCGCGACGCACGTGAGCATGGCGTAAAGGTATATCCCATCTGTATAAACGCCAGCTTTTGGGACAACGCAATGGAACCTGATGGCACAGGCGGCCTCGCAATCCGACTAGGATTTCGCCAAATAAAGGGCCTCGCAGAAGATGAAGCGGCCTGGTTAACCTCAGCGCGTGGCAATGGCTATGCCGATGTTCAAAGCTTATGGCGGCGGGCAGGCCTCAGTCCCAAGATGATTCAAGCCTTGGCAGAGGCAGATGCCTTTTATATTCTTGGGCTGTCACGACGCGAGGCCCTCTGGGATGCGAAGGCCATTACAGCTGACAAGCCGTTGCCCCTTTTCTCACAAGATTTGGATGGTGAGTCGATCCTCGAAGATCCAGCGCATTTACTAAAGATGACGGAAGGCGAAGAGGTGGTTGAAGATTATGTCTCAATGCGCCTCACTCTACGCGCACATCCAGTTGCCTTGATCCGTCACAGACTAACACCCGGAATGGGTCAAGCTCCAGCAAACCCAGCTGTGATTGACAGCACATCAGATCCTTTGGCTCCAAATCTTTCTGAGGCACCAAATCCCAGTTTGAGACGACATCCACGTGATCTAAAACTGATAGTGGCAAATAGCAGCTAATCACTATGATTTATTTTGAAGACGCGCCAACAAGGACAGACCGGCAAAGCCATCAACAGGCAAGCCACTGGCAATCTGAAACGCTTCGATCGCCACTTCAGTATTGGGGCCTGTAAATCCATCAGCTCCTTTTGTATCAAAACCCAAAAATGTCAGTTGGGTTTGGATAAACTGAATCTCTGAAAAAGATAAACCATGTTGATCTGCACCATTTGAAAAGTCTAAAGGGGACCCTCCACGAAAACGATCCGCCAAATGCCCAACCGCAATCGCGTAAGTAGGAGAAGCATTATACCTCAGCAAAGCTTTAAAGTTTCTTGACACAAGAAAAGCTGCAGAATGTACCCCACCGGGCAGGACCAATTTCGAAAGCCACGTGGCATCCATCAAACCAGCCCCCCTCAAACCCAAAGCAGCCCAGCCCGATCCATCTTGTGCCGGCAAATGCCTCAAATCATAGAAATTTGAATTCTCTGGAACATGAACTTGTAGCCCCCATGGACAATCAGGCCTCCAACCATGGCAAGTCAAAAAATTTGCAGACGAAACAAGAGCATCTGCTGGGTCATTCGACCAAATATCTGGTTGCTCCTCGTGGGCTGATACAGCAAAATCTAAATAAGACTTTGGCATAAATTGCGTGTGCCCCATTGCGCCTGCCCAACTACCGCGTAATTGATTTGGTGCCTTAATACCTTGGCCAATAATTTCTAAAGCCGCAAAAATTTGAGCTTCAAACATGGCTCTACGCCGACCTTGCGCCGCCAATGTTGCCAAGGCTGACAAAACAGGCACATCGCCACGAACAGTGCCATAATTTGATTCTAATCCCCAAATTGCGGCTACAACATAGCGATCAACTGAATACTCAACTTCAATTTTTTCAAAGGTAGAGGCATGTAACACTAAAGCGTCTCGGCCCTCCACAATCCGTTTCTCACTCACCGTCAACGATATATAGTCCTGAAGGGTCTTACGCGCCTCAGACTGAGTGCTATCTGCATTCAGAACAGAAGGTAAAGGCACCAAATATGGGAGGATCAATTTCAAAACTGCAGCTGAAACTCCCTTATTGGTGCATTTAAGTAAAAACTCAGATCTCCAGTTCTCAAACGTCATTTTCGCTTACGGACCAGTTTTCTAGAACTCATTTTTTTTGAGCTCCTTCTTCCACTAGAATAATTAGGTTTTCGTTTACTTATTTTAATTTTTAGCTTCGAATCTTCCAACTCAAGTAATTCTAGCAAAAGTCCACCTGTCATAGGCGTGGCCTCAGAAAGCCGAACCATGGCCCGTTGGCCCAAACTGATAATGGTACCGGAGTCAGTTCCGTATAGGGTTTGGGTCTCCGCATCATGACGGAAATATTCTTGCCCTAAAGCTCACTTTGGAACCAAGCCATCCGCACCGGTTTCATCAAGCTTCACAAACACACCAAATCGCGCAATACCTGAGACACGGCCTTTAAATTCGTTACCCACCCGCTCGGACATAAAGCTGGCTAGATAGCGATCAGTTGTATCTCTCTCGGCCACCATAGAACGTCTTTCAGTGTCACTAATTTGCTTCGCTGTCTCATCAAGCATTTCAACATCTTTGGAGGACAACCCATCGTCATCCCAAACATGTGCCAAAATCAATGCCCGATGCACAAGCAAATCAGCGTACCGTCGAATAGGGGAGGTAAAATGCGCGTAATTTTGTAAAGCCAAGCCAAAATGGGACATGTTCTGAGGGCTATAATAAGCCTGCGTCATAGAGCGCAGTGTCGAGATATTAATTAACTCAGCCTCATCGCGGCCGGCTGCAGCGTCAAGCAATTGGTTTAAGTGTCGCGTCTGCAGCACTTGCCCTTTTGCTAAAACCAGTCCCACTGATTTTGCGGTTTCCCGCAGGGAATCCAATTTTTCAGGGCTTGGCTCCTCATGAACTCGAAACAGTAACGGCTGTTTCTTGGCAATCAAGGTTTCTGCCGCAGCAACATTAGCCAAAACCATGCATTCTTCGATCAAACGGTGTGCATCCAACCTATCTTTAAAATTGATTGATGCGACTTTGCCATCATCTGACAAAGCTATCTTACGCTCAGGTAGATCTAGCGCCAGCGGTTGCCGGGCTTCACGTGCCCTTTTCAGAACTTTATAAGCAGCAAACAAGGGTTGCAAAACTGGCTCTAGCAAAGGTGCCGCGCGTTTAGATGGGGCCCCATCAATAGCGTCTTGAGCTTCTTCATAAGACAGAGACGCCAGTGAACGCATCATCCCACGCACAAAGCGGTGCGATATTTTTTCACCACAAAGTGACAATTTCATTTCCACTGCAATGCATGGCCGCACAACACCTTCATGGAGTGAGCACAAATCACCAGACAACTGGTCCGGTAACATTGGCACAACTCGATCTGGAAAATATGTGGAATTACCACGGCGCCTGGCTTCGGCATCTAATGCAGAGCCAGAGGTCACATAATGGGCAACATCAGCGATTGCGACCCAAAGCAAAAAGCCTCCTAAATTTTTAGGGTCTGCATCCTCTAAGGCACAGCAAGCATCATCATGATCACGCGCGTCCGCAGGATCAATTGTGATTAACGGTAGATCCGTTAAATCAGTTCTAGAACCCATTTCCGCAGGCTTTGCATCGTTAGCTTGTGCCACCACAACATCTGGGAAGTTATCTGGGATACCATGTTGATAAATCGCAATCAAAGAAACTGCTCTCGGCGCCGAAGGGTCACCGAGGCGTTCTACTATACGCGCACGCGGCAAGCCTAACCCTCCCTTGGGACCCAACTGTTCGGCCTCAACCAACTCTCCATCCTTTGCATCTCCACCACCTTCGCGAGGAACCAGCCAGTCTTTGGACTCGCCCTTATCGACTGGGACAATGCGTCCACCCTCAGCATCAGCACGATATATACCCAGAATTCGCTGTGGATTTGTGCCAATCTGCCTAATTAATTTACCGCTATATTGGTAAGCCTCGCCTTCAACGGCTTCGACGCGCGCCAATACCCGATCTCCTTTACCCAACGCGGGCTCCCCCAACCTCAAGTTCATCAAAATCTGAGGTAAAATACCCGCTCCTTGCCATTCTAAAGGTACTGCAAACAAGTCCCCCTGATCATCAGGTCCAAGCATTTGCAGCACCGAAACCGGAGGCAAAATATCAGGATCATTGAACCTACGTTTCCGTTGCTCAATTTGTCCATCCGATTGAAGCGACTTCAACATCTTCTTCAGTTCTATCCGAGCGGCCCCCTTTATTCCAAAAACTTTGGCTATGTCGCGCTTAGACGACTTTTCAGGGTGCGCGCGGATCCATTCGAGGATTTCCGCCTGTGTTGGTAAATTGGCCATAAAGCTCCGATAGCATGTGACAGCGACATTCTAAACCCTTGGATTTTGGCGAACGTCATGTAAAGTTAGACTCTTAAAAAAGGGCTTGGAAATGAAATACATTACAGCATTACTGATGATGATTGGCCATTCAGTCGCAGCAGAAAATTATACCCTGGGCTCATTAATAGTGACCAATGCCTATTCATATACAACAACGGGCAAAACGGGTGCTGGCTATTTTACGCTCACAAATGGCGGTGCAGCAGATGTGTTGATATCAGTAGAAGCTAGTTTTCCACGGGTCATGATGCACGAATCGAAAATGGAAGACAGCGTAATGGTCATGGTACATTTGATGACGGTCGACGTACCAGAGTCTGGGCGCGTCGAATTTGCACCCGGCGGATATCACATCATGTTTATGGGTTTAAAAGACAACTTAGACGCAGGTGATCAAATTAATGCTACGTTAAATTTCAAAAACGCTGGGCCGCTGGCCGTAACCTTCGAGGTAAAAGACCGCTAAATGATGCTCTTTCAGCTGCCGATGCGCCCTTGGTTGCTTCCCACCTGCCCACGATGCAGCAAGAGATGATCCAGCACCACGCAGGCCATCATCGCTTCTCCAACTGGTACGGCCCTGATTCCGACACAGGGATCATGGCGGCCTTTAGTAATAATTTCAGTATCTTCACCAGATTTTGTTATGGTTTTCCGCGCGGTCAAAATTGAAGAAGTTGGCTTCACTGCAAAACGGACAACTAAATCCTGTCCTGTGCTAATGCCACCAAGGATACCACCAGAATGGTTTGAGCTATAGGCTGGACCGTCAGGCCCCATTGAAATCTCATCTGCATTAGCCTCACCAGTCAACTCAGCCACAGCCATACCATCACCAATTTCAACACCTTTAACCGCATTTATGCTCATCATTGCAGCAGCTAGATCAGTATCTAGTTTACCATAGATTGGGGCTCCAAGGCCCGCCGGGACGCCAGAGGCTATAACTTCAATCACGGCACCAACTGAGCTCCCAGACTTACGCAACCCGTCCAAATATTCAGCCCAATCCTCGGCCGCTTGAGTATCTGGTGTCCAAAATGGGTTTTGGTCAATCTGAGCCAAGTCGATGTTTTCACGATCAATTTTATGCGGTCCCATTTGACACATAAACCCCGTAATCCGCACCAATGGGGCCAATTGCTTGATAGCCTCTCGCGCCAAACCGCCCGCGGCAACGCGCGCCGCGGTTTCCCGAGCAGAACTGCGACCACCACCACGATAATCTCGAACACCATATTTCTGCCAATATGTGATATCTGCATGACCAGGCCGGAATTTCTCCATAATTTCGCCGTAGTCTTTTGAGCGTTGATCTGTATTTTCAATCATTAATTGAATAGGTGTACCAGTCGTTACGCCTTCAAAAACTCCTGAGAGAATACGAACTTGGTCGGCTTCGCGGCGCTGAGTGGTATACTTATTTTGCCCAGGTTTACGTTTATCCAACCAATGCTGCACCATGTCCTCAGAAATATTTATACCAGGCGGGCAGCCGTCGACAGTAGCCCCCAATGCTGGACCATGGCTTTCACCCCAAGTCGTAACACGAAACAAATGCCCGAAAGTATTTATACTCATTGGAAAGCTCCTTTGATCCTGCAATATCGTTGCGCAAGCACCGGAGCAATAGCCAGCCCCACATCCCCCCTAAAATTATATAATTTGAAAAACTTATATGGTGGCAAACAATTAGTTTATAATATTTGTTTGTTTTGAATTCACAAATCTTTAACCAGGGGTTGAGCTTTAATTCAAAACATTCTATCCAAAATTTACCTCGGGGAGCCATAAATGGCTGAGATGCGAAAGCGAACCCGTAGAACCTGAACCGGTTAAGACCGGCGGAGGGAAGGTTTGGAACATTCCATTCTCTGACCCCGTTCGGCGATATGGAGAATGAAATGAATAATATTACCCTATTCGCAGGACTGTTTTTAGCGAGCGCGGCAGTAGCCGACACCCCAGTATTAACAGTGTATACTTATGACAGCTTTATTTCTGACTGGGGCCCTGGCCCTGCGGTTGAGGCAGCATTTGAAGCAACGTGTGGTTGCGATCTACAAATGGTGGGCGCAGGCGATGGTGCTGCGTTACTGGCACGTATTCGCTTGGAAGGATCCCGTTCCGAAGCTGACATCGTCATGGGCCTGGACACCAACCTGACCCATGCTGCATCTGAAACAGGCCTTTTCACATCTATTTCTACAGCTGCTAATTATACTGTTCCAGGCGGGTGGAATAATCCCTTATTTGCTCCATTTGACTGGGGCTACTTTGCATTTGTACATAATACTGATCTGGAATCACCAAAAAATTTCAGGGAATTGGCTGCCAGCAACCTCAAGATTATTATCCAAGATCCACGCTCGTCGACGCCCGGGTTGGGCTTATTGATGTGGGTTAAGGCCGCTTATGGTGTGGAAGCCGCCTCACTTTGGGCTGAACTGGCTGATAACATTGTGACAGTGACCGCAGGCTGGTCTGAGGCATATGGCATGTTCCTCGAGGGAGAGGCCGATATGGTTTTATCCTACACAACATCACCTGCCTACCACATTATTGCTGAAGGCGATGCAACTAAGAAGTATGCAACGTTTGATGAAGGACACTACATGCAGATCGAAGTTGCAGGCAAACTTGCATCAACTGATCAAAATGCCCTTGCCGACCAGTTTCTTGAGTTCATGGTCTCAGATGCATTTCAAGACATAATCCCAACCACAAATTGGATGTTCCCAGCGGTCATGCCTGCCGCAGGTTTGCCAGACGGCTTTCCAAAAGCCCTGCTTGTTTCCCAGTCTGTGGTCTTTAGCCCATCAGAGGCTGCTGCAATACGTACAGGCGCATTAGAAGAATGGCAGGCGGCGTTATCGCAGTAATTACCCGCATCACAGGCGGTGGGGCGGTTTTAGTCGCCCTGCTCGCATTTTCTTTTAGTACGGTTATTGCCGTCGCCTTACATGGAGACGGTTTGGGGACATTGGGAACGTATGACTGGCAAGCCGTGCGCTTTACAATTTGGCAAGCCCTGGCATCCACAGGGCTAAGTGTAGGAATTGCGGTGCCTGTTGCTCGCGCGCTTGCGCGGCAAGACTTCAAGGGTCGCTCACTTCTGATAACATTATTGGGTGCTCCCTTCATTCTCCCTGTTATTGTGGGGGTTTTAGGCCTTCTTGCTGTCTTCGGTCGTGCCGGTTGGATCAGCCAAGGATTGGATCTGTTTGGATTGGATCGGTTATCTATATATGGCCCAGTTGGCGTCATTCTGGCTCATGTTTTTTTTAACCTCCCACTAGCAACCCGCTTCATTTTGCAAGGATGGACGTCCATACCCGCTGACCGATTTCGTGTGGCTGATAGCTTAGGAGCTCAACCATGGACACAGTTTCAGTTGATTGAATGGCCAATGCTACGAGCCATGTTACCCGGTACCTTTCTTTTAATTTTTCTGCTTTGCCTAACGAGCTTTGCAGTGGCATTGGCGGTAGGAGGCGGACCGCGAGGGACAACTATAGAATTGGCTATTTACCAGTCATTCCACCTCGATTTTGATTTAGGGAAAGCCTCTAGCCTTGCGCTCATTCAATTTGTAATTTGTGGTACAGTCGCCGTAATGGCAATTTTGATCCCGCTACCAAGAAACGATGGTCTTGGCCTAGGTCTCATACACACCCGCCAAGATGTACAGAGGAATAGGATTATCGACTTTGGCTTCATCGGTATTACAGCAGCGTTTTTGATTTTGCCGCTCGCGTCTATTTTGATCCGTGGTGCAATACATCTGCCCGAACTACCTAATGCCGTTTTTGCAGCGGCTTGGACTTCCCTCTGGATTGCTCTGATATCCACCAGTCTATGCATAGGAATGGCCCTGAGCCTTGCACTTTCATTCGCCCGTACAGGGCAAACAACTCAAAAATTAGTTGAGGTCGTTGGCATTCTTGGATTGGCAACCAGTCCCTTGGTTGTTGGGACAGGGCTATTTTTAATGATCTTTCCTTTTGCTCACCCAATGAGCCTCGCAATTCCAGTAACAGCCATGGTCAATGCTATTATGGCCCTGCCGTTTGCTTTGCGTGTTCTGTTTCCAGCCATCCGAGACACTTATGTCGATTATATACGTCTCCGCGATAGCCTGATGATGTCTAGTGGAACTTGGTTTTGGAAAATTATTTTACCACGTATTAACAAACCTCTTAGATTTGCAGCTGGGCTGGCTGCCGCCCTGTCAATGGGCGATCTGGGCGTTATTGCCCTGTTCGCAGACCCTGATTTGCAAACTTTGCCTCTAATGCTTTACCGGCTTATGGGCGCTTACAAAATGGACCATGCCGCAGCCATCGCGGTGGTTTTGGTAGCACAGAGCTTGGCTCTATTTTGGGTTTTTGATCAAGGAGGACGGGGACATGCTACATCTTAACAAGATTGAATTCACTCAAGGATCTTTTTCTCTGGTCGCTAATTTTACAATACAAACCGGCGCTAGGGTTGCAGTCATTGGTCCATCGGGCGAGGGGAAATCCACATTATTACATGGAATTGCTGGCTTTCTTAAGCCAACTCGAGGTAACATTTGTTGGGCAGGTGAGCCGATGCCAAGCCATCCGGGACTTCGGCCTCTAAGCCTTCTATTTCAGGATCATAATTTATTCCCTCACCTCACAGTTTTCAACAATGTTGCCATCGGCCTTAACCCAGGATTGAGACTGTCTGCACCCCAGAAAAAACAAGTAAGTTTGGCCCTACAAAAAGTGGGCCTCCAAGATCAAAATGAAAGCTACCCCGGTGATCTGTCAGGTGGGCAACGTGGCCGTATTGGGTTGGCCCGTGTGCTTTTACGCGAACGTCCACTCCTGCTGTTAGATGAGCCTTTTGCCGCACTTGGGCCTGCGCTCAAAGATGAAATGTTGGAAGTCTTGGATAATGTTATGAGCAGCAATTCAGCGACTGCGTTAATGGTCACGCATGATCCACAAGATGCTCTAATTTTCGCAGATCAAGCTATTTTGGTTGCGGATGGCTACGCATCTGAACCGCAACCTATCCGTGAACTTTTTGATGATCCTCCACCAGCACTAAAGGCCTACCTCGGAAACCGCACGCAATAAAAATACGCCTCAAGGAGTGGACGTCGTTATTCCCAAATAGCAAAGAAACTTAAGTTTTTCGACCTTTGATCGGAGCCCACAACGCTTTGTTCGCTAGGAATAAAAGAAACGTCAGGACGCCCAAGATTAAAACACCCACTGTGCCTGCACGTTTGCGCTGGTTCAGCTTTGGTTCAGCGGTCCACATCAAGAAAGCTGACACATCCTCCGAGAGATGCTCAACGTCATTTTTGTGACCATCGCTAAATTCGACTGCTTCATCATACAAAGGTGGGGCCATTGAAATCCAGCCACCTGGATAGGCTGTGTTTTCGTATAGTGTTGCACCCGAAACGGTTTTATCATTGCCAGTGTAACCTGTCAGGAGTGACAAGATATATTCTGGTCCGCCCATACCTTTAAGAAGTTGGTTGATACCAGTCCCTGCCGGGCCATGAAAACCAGCGCGTGCTTTAGCCATCAATGATAGATCTGGCGCGTTGGAATTACCCCCAACCGGAAAGTGATCCGCAGGTAATGCTGCACGGTAGTCACCTTCACCATCATTTAGGGATTGATCCCATACTTCAACAAATTGATCCGCGTAGGCTCGAACTTCATCTTTACTGAGAGCTGGTCCACCTTTATCACCCAATGTACGAATTGGAACAAACTTCATACCATGGCATGATGAACAAACTTCAGTGTAGATTTTGAGCCCACGTCGCAATTGTTCCTGATCGTAAGACCCAAATGGGCCTTCAAACGAGAAGTCATGATCATGCACATGGCCTTGGCTCCCGGCGGCGTAACAGCCACCAGAAGTAAGGACGAAAGCAAATATCAGAGCTGTCGAGGTTTTTTTGAACATACCTAGGCTCTTTCTTACTCAGCTGGGGAAGCAGCGTTAGCTGCATCTGATTTTTCGTAGTGGGCATTAAAGTCATCTTCAATTGTGGCAGGCGGTGCTAATGGTTTTTCGATGACACCCAACAATGGTAAGATAACTAGGAAGTAGGCAAACCAATACGTCGCGCCGATCAGCGCCAAAGAAGCGTAAGGCTCTTCAGCGGGGCGGGCGCCCAACCACATCAAAAAGATAAAGTCAGCAACCAGAATTGCAAACCACCACTTGAACATTGGGCGAAAACGGCCAGAGCGAGCCATAGAAGTGTCCAACCAAGGCGCCAAAGCCATCACTGCAATCGCACCAAACATCGCAAGAACACCGAAGAATTTTGCATCAACTATACCACCTGTTACGAAGCTCGCAAGTTGAACAACCCAAACCTCTGAGGTGAAAGCGCGCAAAATTGCGTAGAATGGCAAGTAATACCACTCGGGCACAATATGTGCTGGTGTCACCAGTGGGTTAGCTTCAATATAGTTATCTGGATGACCCAAATAGTTTGGCATAAAACCTACAATCGCCATAAATACTGTCAGAATTAAACCTAAAGCGAAGAGGTCTTTTACGACAAAATATGGCCAAAATGGCAAAGTATCTTTTTCTGCTTCTGCTTTAGAGCCCCGGCGTACTTCAACCCCTGTAGGATTGTTGTTACCGGTGGTATGGAAAGCCCAGATATGTAAAATTACCAGGCCTGCCATCAAGAATGGAAATAGGTAGTGCAAGCTGAAAAAGCGGTTAAGCGCAGGTTGACCCACAGCAGTTGCGCCCAGCAACCAAGTCTGAAGTGTTTCACCGATGAACGGTATTGCACCAAACAAACCAGTAATCACGGCTGTACCGTGGAATGACATTTGACCCCAGGGCAAAACATAACCTAAGAAGCCGGTAGCCATCATTAAAATGTAGATCAACATACCAATAATCCAGGTAATTTCTCGCGGCGCTTTGTAACTGCCGTAGTATAAACCACGAAACATGTGCGTATAGACGGCGAAGAAAAACAATGACGCGCCATTCATGTGGAAATAGCGGATCATGTGTCCACCATTTACATCACGCATTATGTGCTCAATCGAGGCAAATGCTAAATCGACGTGCGGCGTGTAATGCATAACCAAGACGATGCCAGTAATGATTTGTAGCGTCAGACAGAATGTTAAAACAATACCCCAAATCCACATCCAGTTCAAATTTTTTGGAGTTGGGACCAACAATGTGTCGTACAAGAGGCCGATAATTGGGAGACGCGAGTTGATCGCTTTCTCCATTTTAGATTTTGGTTCGTAATGATCGTGTGGAATGCCGCCCATTATGTACTCTCCTTACCAATAACCAGTTCAGTTGCACCGTCAAAGCGGGCGTAGGGGACTAATAGATTTTCTGGAGCCGGACCTTTACGAATCCGACCTGCAGTATCGTAATGTGAACCGTGACAGGGGCAAAACCAGCCTCCAAACTCACCGGCACCATCACCCAAGGGCACACAGCCCAAGTGTGTACAAACACCCAGCATTACTAGCCATTCACCACTTTCATCAAGAGCGCGGTTTTCATCAATCGCTAGAAGGTCTGGTTTATTGTCGTTGCGGCCATTGGCGTCAATCAACTCATCCATTTTAACAGCCCGAGCTGCTTCTATTTCGATACTAGTCCGACGGCGAATGAAAACAGGCTTACCCTGCCACAATACAGTGATTTGCGTACCTGGCTCTACATCCGCTACATCCACGCGAATAGAAGCTAAAGCACGGACATCCGCTGAGGGGTTCATTTGGTTGACCAGTGGCCACACCGCGGCTCCTGCCACAACTGCTCCCGTTCCAGCGGTCGCGTAGTAGAGAAAATCTCTACGGGTGCCTTCGTGTTCATCTGTATGCGCCA
>JAPKEA010000414.1 GCA_028822275.1 Planktomarina sp.
CATGATATTTGCATTGGCAATGTAACCACGATTACTTATAACGATATCCGACCCTTATCTTATATGGACGGTATTTTTCATAAAGTACGGCCAATAGTTGATAACTAAATCAGGTTAGATATATGAGTACTCATCCTATTCCTACGTCACACTCGAAACGTAATTACACGCAGAGAATGAGATGCTGCAAACACAGTAGCCGCTACACAAACAATTGATGGACCTGTTGGCGTTTCAAGCCAAAGGCTGGTCTGCAATCCACCAAGGCCAGCAACAATGGCGACAAAACTGGCAAAAAATACCATAGCCTCGGGCCCACGCACCCAAGGTCGCACTGCGGTTGCAGGAATAATCAACATCGCCCCGATGAGCAAAGCCCCTACCACCTTTATTGCGATAGCGACCACTAAAGCTAAAGCCAGTGTTAGTACTAATTGCTCCCGACGTGGATTATACCCCGCGGCATAGGCCAAGTCGATGCTGACAATTGTGGTCAACACAGCCCGCCAACGCCACACAAGCAGGCTAATTACAACAAATGCCCCGCCCCAAATCAACGCTAAATCAGCTTTAGAAACTACTAGGATATCGCCAAATAAGTAGGCCATAAGGTCTAATTTTCCCGGACTCAACAAACTGGCTGCAACCAAACCAGCAGCTAAAGCCGAATAGGATAGAACTCCCAGCAAACTGTCAGTTGTGGCTCCCCGCTCGCCCAATACCGATACAGTAAACGCCATACCAATGGCGATCAATAAAACCCCAAAAATTATTGGCATAGACAAGGCCAAGGCTAGCGCTACTCCCAATATGGCTGCATGGGCGGTTGCGTCACCCACATAAGCCATGCGGCGCCATACTACAAAACATCCCAAGGGGGCTGCAGCCAGCGCCAAACCCACAGCCGCAATCGCAGCACGTATCATGAAATCGTCAAGTAGTGTCATTATGATTAGCCTTTTGTAATTCATTTACATCATTACAATCAGCATCATGACTGTGTGAGTGCTCATGCCTGTAAAGAGCTAAAGCACCGCCAGTGCCGCTGCCAAACAGAGCGCGATAAGCCGGTGCTTCTGCAACCACTTCGGGCAGCCCCTCACAGCAGATATGACCATTGAGGCAGATAACCCTATCAGATGCTGCCATAACTACATGTAACTCATGGCTTACCATCACTACCGCGCATCCCAGAGTATCACGCAATTCAGAAATTCGACGATAGAAAGCAGCAGAAGCTGGTTGATCAAGGCCTTGCGTAGGTTCATCAAGTAGCAAGACCTCCGGCCCCTCGATAACAGCATGCGCCAACATTACGCGCTGAAACTGACCACCGGAAAGCTGCGACAATTGTTGGTGTTTCAACCCCAAAACGCCAGATTCCCTCAGTGCATGACAGATCTTACTTTGAGAAACTTTAGAACCGGACAGGGCCAAAAACCGACCCACAGACATCGGCAAGCTTGGATCCATCATTAGATGTTGCGGTAAATAACCAATTTTCAAATCAGCACGCTTAGTAATTTTTCCAGACGCCAGCGGCAGTGCCCCAATCATTGCGCGCAGCAGAGTGGACTTTCCCGATCCATTGGGTCCAACAACAGTCACAATCTCACCATCTGAAATACTAAGATTTATCCCGTGTAAGATCATTGATTTATCATAAGCTACTGATACATTATTCATTGAAATTAGGCTCATTTTTTAACCTGACATCTTGGGCATAGCCCTAATGCTTCAACAATTGTGCGCTCAATTTTAAAACCTGAAATCTGCGCTATCGGTTCCAATGCCTCCTGTTCTGGCGCAGTGGCCTCTGCTACCGAGTTGCACAATCGGCAGATCAGAAATGCCGGCACATGCTCTGATTGAGAGTACGCACAGCCCACAAAGGCGTTCAACCGTTCAATCTTATGGGCAAAACCATGGCTAACTAAAAAATCAAGCGCCCTATAAGCAGCTGGGGGCTGATGCGCGATGCCTTCCTGCTTCAAAATATCCAATACCTCGTATGCACCCATAGCACGATGCTCAGTCAATAGAATTTGCAGAACCCTACGTCGAGCTGAAGTAAATCTTAGGTTATGTATTTGGCAAAACTCGGCAGCATGCGAAAGCCCCGTGTTTATACAGCTGTAGTGATTATGAGGTGAAAAAGCATCAACCATTAAGCGCTCCATTTCTTGGGTTGTTATGTTATAACATAACAATTAAAGCAAGGTTAATTTAAAAATGGAGGTTGATATGTTACAATTGCGGCTTGTGGTGCTAGCAGCCCTCTGGGCGGTACCACTAAAAGCAGAAATGCCTAACGTTGTTACAGATATCCCTCCGGTTCATAGCCTTGTATCTCAAATCATGCAGGGTACTGGCAACGAGCCACAACTGTTACTTATAGCTCAAGCCGATCCCCATAATTTGGCACTGCGCCCATCTCAGGCAGAGATGCTTCAAAATGCAAATCTAATTGTATGGGTTGGGGCTGCCTTAAGTCCTTGGATGCCAAACGCTCTGGATACTTTAGCGCCTGCATCCACTAGACTAGAATTATTGCAAGTTTTGGACACAAATATGCTTTTTATTTCTGACATGAAGGATAAGCATAATCATACTTCTGATCATGATACTGACGATGGATCTGCAATAGATCCCCACTCTTGGCTAGACCCCAGAAATGCCACAATTTGGCGCACAGCCATTGCCGAACAATTAGCACAAATTGATCCTTCAAATGCACAGATTTATCTTATAAATGCACAAAGTCGAAACATGGTACCCAACTGGGACTTTTCATCACTGCCGCCAGTTTTAGTAGAACATGACGGATTGGCCTATTT
>JAPKEA010000415.1 GCA_028822275.1 Planktomarina sp.
TGTATAAAATAAAAGATTATAAGCGCAAAAAATGTAACTGTTCATTCCAAGTAGTAAGAACAAAAGGGTGTTGGAAACAGCCGTTCCACCGTAAATTAAGCGAAGGTGCCCACCAACAAACGCCCTTGATAAGTTCAAAACTGAAATTAGGATCAAAAAGATAGCTCGATCTAAAATCTTGATGAGATGTCAAATCCAGTAAAAATATTCGCAATCAATCGCATGACTCCGTTGATCACAAAATACATTACTAGTTGTAAGCGTCTTCCGTGGTAAGTAAATAACGTTACCACTAATTCACCTTGCGCTTTCAAAAATTTTGACGTGCTTTCTCATACGTGCTGGTTTTTTTTGTAATTCTGCTTGCGCGAGCCGGAGGAGAAATGCACGTTAATATAAATCTGGTCGTATTTGGTTGACCCTTTGGCAAACACAGTTTTGCATCATAATCAGGCAAGACATTTCCTTCACACTCATCTTTAGCCCTGCCTCCAGCCCCCTACTTTCAGGCCCGACCAAGACAACGTGGCGCAGTCGCGGAGAGGTGTGAGAAATCTAACGACATCGCGGCAGGTGAATGTGTTGCCGTTTTCGCAAAATAAACGTTGGTAATTCGACACCGTTAATAAGGGTTTCGCCAAAATCTTTCAACAGAGCCGATTTCTGTGTGCCAGCCTCTGAAAGTGCGACCACAGTGGGCTTTTCGTGGCTAACAACAATAATTCGACTGCCTTGAGCTGCCCACACAATCAACCGAACAAGCGCTGGAAGCAAATCAAGGTGGAGGCTTGTTTCGGGCTCATTCTAGTCCAAAATCGAAGAAGGTCGCGGCGTTAGGAGCTCTACTATGATGAGCAAAATCGCATGCTACCATCAGAAAGCTAGGCCCCACGCAGAGGGCAAAGATGTCTCTTTTAATGCAAAAATAATTCAAAAAATTATCGGTGCCGTTAGTTTTAACTTGGCTTTCTGGAAACACATCATTGACAACATCCGCCAATGCGATGACGTCGCCAATTTCAATAATTGTTTACAGAGCTACCGCAATATTAGCCACCTCTTTGGCCAGCTGCAATGTGTGGGCCTCAACCTATGGCCGTCTGCAGCCAGAAGCACGATCTATTTACAACTGATCATAAAACCGCCGAGGTCGACTCCCATCGCATAGATCATTGATTTCAGGGGCCTCTTTTGGACTGGCGGCATGCGTTAGCGTTATGTCAAACGGGGCCAGATTTGACGCCAGTATGGTCCGTTTTCCAGCGGCAGCCAATCCGCCTACATGCCGGCCAGTCAGGGTCGCAAGTACATTTGACTGCTTCAAATATTCGCCCACCCAAATCGCCTCAGCCTTTATTTCCGGATTGCGATTAAACAGGGTTCGATCCGCCCGAGGAAGCACTAAATTATTTGTGCACCCAAATTTGACGCTCGCAAACCCAAGCCGAAGGCGAATTGGGTCTTCACGCACTGTGCCTTAAAGTGGATGATCACTGCGCCTTACAGCCGACGAAATTTCCTCAGGGCCCGCCCATAATGTCGATGACAACCCTTCTTCAAAGGTCAAAGCTAGGGGTATTGCTTCTTGGCTTGCGGATTCCAACAGCTGAATGGCCCAATATAGGCTTGATTTACCGCTGTCATTGGGGCCAGTGATGACGTTAAGACGTTCTAACGGGGGCACAATATAACGCAAAGTACGATATCCGGACACCACAAGTGTCATCAGCATTTTCCATTCGGCCTTTTCAGTTTCATCACTATATTGGCACGTCTCAACTTAGTATGAGTCAGGTAGGTTCTTTGTGTTTTTGGACAATATTTCGTTCTTTTTTTGTTTTGACACACCGACAGTCCTAAGGTCGACGTACATTTATAATAAAGTCATATGATTAAAGAGTGACGCAATATTAGCAGCACTATTCGTTATATTACAAACGAACCCGTGAAAAAATACACGCCTTAACCTTTTCAGCAAGGTTGCACGTTCCTTAGCGGCAGGGCGAATATTTAATTTAACCAATTCAAGGCCTGCTAGTGTTAGTGCCCAAGGTTCAAGTCAACTGGGCAGAGCAAACATTCTGACGTTTTTTGCGCAGCAGGTCTAAAGGTTTCTGTGGTATGTCCTTCTATTTTTTGAAGTAAAAAAATTAAAAACAACTGACGAGCGAGGACGAGGACACCCAAGCTTCTAAAAATTAAACAAACTTATATTTGCTTTTAAGAACACCGCTTCCCTTAACGCTGGTGCACACCCAAATTGTGCCCTCAATTACCTGGGTTAATCGCGCAAACGGAAGTGGCATTTCGCTCTCTACCGAAAATTTTCCAAGCCCCATCGGCAGCCAGCATCAAATCAGGCAAACCGATCAAAATTGGAAATTCACAATTGGGTAAAGTCCTAGGCTACATAAATATTCAAAACCAATGTGAATAACAAATTTTGGCAGCTCTCGCCAAACGGCTATATTTTCAAAAGTATCCCAGTACACTAGATTAATAGTTATACGCCAAATGAAGAATTGCGCGCCAAGACAGTTGTAGTTTTCAATCGTGTCCAAGCCACCTCATTGTAAAATCGGCTCTTGTGCAACCCATCCTTGATAAAACTTTTCGCGTGGCACCAAGAACTTCTTTGCTGTCCACCGTATTGCCGCCATGCAGCATTCTGCCTCACTGAAGTGGTCCTGCTTTTCAGGACAGGTTTGCGGTTTTTCTAAGATGCATCTGGTGTGTGTTCATGCCGCTTTTCGTGTCTCCGCGTTACCAAAGTATGCGATGTTTGGTGTTTGCTTATCAAGGGCCGTGTGAGGGCGCTCCGAGT
>JAPKEA010000043.1 GCA_028822275.1 Planktomarina sp.
GCTGGCGTCAACCCCGTTTACACAAAATAAAATCACAAAAACTCGTTGACCAAAGACAAAATAAACGATCACTTGGTATGTGAGGCGCTTCGGCGTACTACATATAGTGTTAAATTCAGCGTTGTGTTAAGCTAAGCGGCTAGTCTGTAGCTTTTTTTCTTCGTTGGATTTTGTAATTTAAGCTAACAAAAGCGACTATTTGAGGCAGATATTATGAAGATTGAGCGGCGTTTTACCAAAGTTAATAAAGATGCATACGAAAACGTAGTTTTTACTAAAACCACAAGTGAGATTCGGAACCCAGACGGTACGATTGTCTTTCATTTGGCGGACATAGATGTTCCAACGAGCTGGTCCCAAGTTGCATCAGACGTTTTAGCGCAGAAGTATTTTCGTAAAGCAGGAGTTCCTTCAGCAACGAAGCCCGTGACTGAAACTGACGTCCCAAGGTTTTTGAGTCGACGTGTTCCAACATCAGAAGCTGAGTTTGGGGGTGAAACATCTGCGAAGCAAGTATTTGACCGTTTGGCTGGCGCATGGGCTTATTGGGGTTGGAAAGGTGGTTACTTTACCACCGAAGAGGATGCGAGCGCTTTCTACGATGAAATGCGTTATATGCTAGCAACACAACGCGCGGCTCCCAATTCACCTCAGTGGTTCAATACAGGTCTACACTGGGCCTATGGAATTGATGGTCCTGCTCAGGGTCACCACTACGTTGATTTTAAAACAGGCAAGCTCACAAAATCAAAAAGTAGTTATGAACACCCGCAACCACATGCCTGTTTCATCCAATCCGTATCAGATGACTTGGTGAATGAAGGTGGAATTATGGACCTCTGGGTGCGTGAAGCGCGCTTGTTTAAATACGGCTCCGGCACGGGTACTAACTTTTCCTCGTTGAGAGGAGCAGGGGAAGCGCTGTCTGGCGGTGGCATGTCGTCTGGTTTGATGGGCTTTTTAAAGATAGGAGATCGCGCTGCTGGTGCGATAAAGTCTGGTGGCACAACGCGTCGCGCGGCAAAAATGGTAATTATAGATGCCGACCACCCGGATATTGAAGATTTTATCAACTGGAAAGTTATCGAAGAGCAGAAGGTAGCTTCAATAGTTGCAGGCTCAAAGATGCATGAAGAAAAACTTAATAGCCTTTTTGATGCGATAAAATCTTGGGATGGCATCACAGAATCGGCGTATGATCCAAAAGTTAATCCGGCTTTAAAAGAGGCCATAAAAGCCGCCAAAAAAGTTGCAATCCCAGAGACCTATATTAAGCGCGTGTTAGATTATTCAAAGCAAGGCCATACGAGCATCGAATTCCCGACATACGATACAGACTGGGATTCCGAAGCCTATAATTCAGTTTCAGGCCAAAATTCGAATAACTCTATTCGGGTAACTGACGCCTTTCTATATGCGGTTGAAAAGGATGCGGATTGGGAATTAATCAACAGAACAGACGGTGCAGTTTCCAAAACGATGAAGGCGCGCGACTTGTGGGCGCAGGTTGGGCACGCTGCTTGGGCATGTGCAGATCCAGGTATTCAATACCATGATACAGTAAATGCTTGGCACACATGCATAGGCGACGGTGAAATTCGTGGCTCTAATCCGTGCTCAGAGTATATGTTTCTAGACGATACCGCCTGTAATTTGGCATCTATGAATCTACTAACATTTTTTGAAAATGATGAATTCCAGGCCGATGATTATGTCCATGCTACTCGTCTTTGGACATTGACCCTTGAGATCAGTGTACTTATGGCTCAATTCCCTTCAAAAGAAATCGCACAACGCTCCTATGATTATCGTACATTGGGCTTAGGCTACGCTAATATTGGTGGTCTCTTAATGAACATGGGTTATGGCTACGACAGTGTGGAAGGCCGCGCACTATGTGGGGCTTTAACAGCGGTTATGACAGGAATTTCTTACGCAACGTCTGCTGAGATGGCTAGTGAATTGGGTCCATTCCCAAGCTATAACCGCAACGCTGACAACATGTTACGTGTCATGCGAAATCACCGTCGCGCCGCATATGGGGAAGTAGACAGTTACGAAGATCTTCCGATTGAACCTTTGGTTTTAGATCAAAAAAATTGTCCTGATAAACGACTTGTTGAATTATCAAAGAAAAGCTGGGACTCAGTAATTGCCCTTGGTGAGAAGCACGGTTTCCGCAATGCCCAGGCAACTGTTATTGCCCCCACTGGTACAATTGGTTTGGTTATGGACTGCGATACAACTGGTATTGAACCAGACTTTGCTTTGGTTAAGTTCAAGAAGCTTGCTGGCGGTGGCTACTTCAAAATTATTAACCAATCAGTTCCTGCTGCATTAGCCAAACTTGGCTATGCAAGCCATCAGGCTGAGGAAATTATAAGTTACGCGGTTGGGCATGGGAGTATCGGCAATGCTCCGTCCATCAACCACACGTCCCTGATCGGACATGGCTTCGGAAAGGCCGAGATAGACAAAATTGAAGCAGCTCTGCCTTCTGCTTTTGATATTCGATTTGTGTTCAATCAATGGACCTTGGGAGCGGACTTCTGCACAGGTGTTTTAGGTATTCCAGCAGATAAAATGATGGATGCAAGCTTTGATTTATTGGGTCATCTTGGGTTTAGCCGCGCGGAAGTTGATGCTGCAAACGATCATGTCTGCGGAACAATGACGTTAGAAGGAGCACCACACCTTAAGCAGGAGCACTATAGCGTGTTTGACTGTGCTAATCCTTGTGGAAAAAAAGGTGAGCGCTTCCTGAGTGTAAACAGTCATATTTATATGATGGCTGCGGCACAGTCCTTTATATCGGGCGCAATCTCTAAAACCATTAACATGCCTAATGATGCTACCATAGAAGAGTGTCAGAAAGCTTATGAGCTAAGCTGGTCGCTGGGTATAAAGGCGAATGCACTGTATCGCGATGGTTCTAAGTTGTCACAGCCCCTAGCCGCAGCTTTGGTTGAGGACGATGAGGTGGCAGAAGAAATCTTAACGAGTGGCTCTGCGCATGAAAAGGCAGTAGTTTTTGCGGAAAAGATTGTTGAGAAAGTGATTATTAAAGAGGTAATCCGTCGTGATCGAGATAAGTTACCAGCGCGCCGGAGAGGTTACACCCAAAAGGCAATCGTTGGCGGACATAAAGTCTATTTGCGTACCGGTGAGTACGAAGACGGTCAGTTAGGTGAAATTTTCATCGATATGCACAAAGAGGGGGCAGGGTTCCGTGCAATGATGAATAACTTTGCTATTGCTGTGTCTGTGGGCTTGCAGTACGGGGTCCCACTTGACGAGTTCGTAGACGCCTTCACGTTCACAAAATTCGAGCCGGCGGGGATGGTTCAAGGAAATGATAGCATAAAAAATGCTACGTCTATATTAGATTATATTTTCCGAGAGCTGGCAGTTTCGTATCTTGATCGCACTGATTTAGCGCATGTCAAACCCGAAGGCGCTTCGTTTGACGATATCGGCCGAGGCGAAGATGAGGGCAAAAGCAATATTAAAAGGATTGAGAAAACCAAGGCGGCAAAAGGCATAGAGGTTCTCAAGCAAATGGTTTCTACCGGCTATCATCGAAATAGAGTCCCACAAGACTTCGTAGTTTATCAAGGAGGCCAATCTGCGGCTGTCGCAGTTGATGCAAGTCTCGATACTGAGGTGGCAATGTCATCGCTTTCTCAGACAGCTACTGTTGCTGAAACGCCAACCACTGAAACGAGCGTGAGTTCGGTTATGCAAATGGACAGCCGAACCAAGGCAAAGATGCAGGGCTACGAGGGTGACCCGTGTGGTGAGTGCGGGAACTACACATTGGTTCGCAATGGTACCTGTATGAAGTGCAACACTTGTGGCGGAACGTCGGGTTGTAGCTGAATTATTCTTACCAATAAAAAAGGGGGCTTCTGCTCCCTTTTTTATTAATTGCTTTTTAATTATTCGCGACCATAGTAGCGTAAACGTTTTGATAGAATTTTGGCGACTGGAAGCCCCATCTCAAGCGCATAAATATGCGCGTATGTCAGATAATAGCATTTACTATTAGTGTCCTCTTCTAAATCCGCGGCTACTGTATAAAGAGAAACTAACATTGCTTGATCTTTAATTTTATGTGCGTTTAGGATCTTTTCGTGCAAACCTCGCAAAGTTTCATTCCCAAAATGCGGAAATCTGACAAGCAACCCAATTGTGATAGCAGTGAGTAGGCTCGTCCATAACTGGACTAAAACGACCACCATCGAATGTAGGGGCGTAACGGCCTGATTGCATCCCTTGCACTACAAAAATATCCTCCTCAAAGATATTTCTCCACTGCATAGTATTTATTTGACGGTTCTTTTCACTAGTTGTGTCTGAGGCGTAATAGAAATGAACGTGCTCAATAGTTTGATCGAAGGATTTTGGCTCTAGAATAATTGCATATGCGTGGTCACGTTGAATGCCTAATAGAACATTTGGGTAAACAGTTATGTATTCTGCTCCTTCGTTCCATTGCTCGGATAATCCAGGAAAATCGGGGAAGGCGGGATTCCCATCTTCGGCTTGGAATTGACGATATACAAGTGTCCCTTGGCCTGAGAATTTTCCATATTCTGCGATATTATAGTGGTCCTCTAACCGTGAATAGCTGTTCAAGCCTGGATGAACCCAGGGCAGGTGGTAACTTTCACAATAATTTTCCACTGCCAATTTGTAGTTTGCGTGTAGCTGAAGCTCGAATTTGCTGTCGTCACCACCATGATGAATGGGGCTTTCAAACTCACTCCAGCGATCAATAAGATCTGAATGGACTTCCTCAAATTCCGGTGCGTTACCCAATATGTTGATAAATACGACATCACGCCAAACGTGACTGCGCACTTCATTCAGCCCGAGCTCACTTTTTACAATTGCAGGATGTGTATTGTGGCCGGCTCCACCAACGTGAGGTGTGCTTACCAAAGCGCCTTTGGTCGAGTAGCACCAAGAATGATACGGGCAACGAATTGCACCAACAATCTTTTTGGCCTCTGAAACCAACTGCATGCCGCGGTGACGGCAAATATTTTCAAAAACATGGACTTCGCCGTCGTTGTCCCTGAGAAGTAATAGTGGCAGCCCCAAAAAGGTTATCGGCTTTGCATCACCTGGCTCAGGGATGTCTGCACCCACAGCCAAGCCTGACCAAGTAGCCTTAATAACTGCCTCAGATTCCTCTTCAAACACCCTTGGATCAATGTAATGTGCACTTGGCAGGCCATTTGCGATCTCAACAGGTTGTTTTACGGATTCGATGCTAGTTAAGGTTAAATCTTTCGGCATGCTAAACTCCAATCTACACAAACGACAAATCAAAATTCGTTTGAATACTTTTCTCATAGCGACACCAGTTTGCCGACTGCGACCTGCAGCGATTATTTTTTTAGATTAGTGATTTCACACCTAAAAGCCGGGGTTAGAATAATTTTGAAATGTTGGGTCCAATTATTTTGCAGTTTTCTCTTTAACCGCGCGATAAAGCTGCAACACCAGTTCTAGCCATTTCTGTCAAGCCAAGAGGGCGCATAAGCTTACCAAACGCATCAATTTTTTCAGGACTACCAACAACTTCGAAGGTGAAGCTCGTGAGTGTGCTATCAACCACATTTGCGCGAAAAACATCAGCTAATCGCAAGGCTTCAACTCGTTTATCCCCAGTGCCTGACACCTTAAATATTGACAATTCACGTTCGACCGACGGACCTTCCACAGTTAGATCATGCACATCATATACTGGGATAATTCTTCCAAGTTGGGCCTTAATTTGTTCTATTATTTGAGGTGTTCCAGTTGTTACAATAGTAATTCTGCTCGTGTTTCCCTCGTGGTCAACCTCTGCCACCGTTAAACTTTCAATATTATAACCGCGGCCTGAAAAAAGACCAACCACTCGGGCTAAAACGCCAGGCTCGTTAGCTACAATCACAGCAAGCGTATGACGCTCTTCATCTGTATCGTGGATTGAGCGTATATTATACGCGGATTTTGAGGATGTGCCTTTATCAATTTTTAATGCGTTCATCACTTTTCTCCTTAAACCAATACTGAGCCGGTAGCGTCAATTGCACCGTCAAGGGTAGTATCGCTAAGCAACATTTCATTATGAGCTTTACCGGACGGGATCATTGGAAAACAGTTTTCATGCTTTTCAACAAGACAATCAAATATTACAGGACCATCATACCTTAACATTTCCATAATTGCGTCATCCAAATCTGTAGGATCACTACATAGAATACCTTTTGCGCCGAAAGCTTCAGCTAACTTCACAAAATCGGGTAGAGCCTCAGACCAGCTTTGTGAATATCGCTCACCGTGCAATAGCTCCTGCCACTGTCGAACCATGCCCAAGCGCTCATTATTTAATATGAATTGCTTGACAGGAAGCCCATATTGAATGGCTGTGCCCATTTCTTGCATATTCATCAGCCAGCTAGCTTCGCCGGCCACGTTTATTACTAAACTTTTAGGATGTGCAACCTGAACACCTATAGAAGCTGGAAAACCATAGCCCATTGTGCCCAAACCTCCTGATGTCATCCACCGGTTGGGATCATTGAAGCCAAGGTATTGTGCCGCCCACATTTGGTGCTGCCCAACTTCTGTCGTGATGTAGCGGTCATGGTCTTTTGTTAGGGCCTCAAGGCGCTCCAGTGCATATTGTGGTTTAATAACTTTTTTGGATGGCTTGTAGTCCAGGCAACGAATTTTTTTCCAATCTCTAATTTCGTTCCACCACGATTTTACATTGGTAGCATCAGTTTTACGGCCACGCGATTTCCAGATTTTTAAAACATCTTCCAGTACATGAGCAACATCGCCAACAATAGGGATATCAATACGGATAATTTTGTTTATCGAAGATTGATCAATATCGATATGAACTTTTGCTGAGTTAGGACTGAATGCATCTAGCCTTCCTGTAATACGGTCGTCAAATCTTGCTCCAATATTAATCATAAGATCGCAATCATGCATAGCCATATTAGCTTCATAAAGGCCATGCATTCCTAACATGCCCAACCAGTTTTCACCTTTTGCAGGATACGCTCCTAGGCCCATTAATGTTGATGTAACTGGGAAATTTGTCCCAGCTACCAACTCGCGTAATAGCTGACTTGCGGAAGGGCCAGAGTTAATCACACCTCCACCGGTATAAAAAAGTGGCTTTTTTGAGGTTTCCATCAACTCAACAAGCTTGGTAATACTATTAAAGTTGCCTTTTACTTGTGGTTTGTAATGCGATTTAATCTTTGATGGTGGTACGTAAGTTCCGTCCGCAAATTGAACATCTTTGGGGATATCAATCAAAACTGGACCCGGCCGGCCGGCAGTTGCAACATGAAATGCCGTATGCAGAGTTTCTGAAAGATCATTTGTATCTTTTACAAGCCAGTTATGCTTTGTGCACGGTCGGGTTATGCCAACTGTATCAGCTTCCTGAAAGGCGTCAGAGCCTATCATAAACGTCGGAACTTGCCCGGTAAGAACTACCAATGGAATACTGTCCATCAAAGCATCAGTAAGTCCAGTTACGGCGTTGGTGGCGCCGGGACCAGATGTGACTAATACAACCCCCGGCTTACCTGTTGAGCGGGCATAGCCTTCGGCGGCATGAACGGCGCCTTGCTCATGCCTAACAAGATAGTGCCGTATACTATTTTGCTGAAATATTTCGTCGTAAATTGGCAGTACAGCTCCGCCGGGGTATCCAAATATAGTGTCCACGCCCTGATCTATCAGAGCTTGAACTACCATTTTTGCGCCGGACATAGTTTGAGCCATTTTAATCTTCTTTCTTGCATTCCAAAGAAACCGAATATTTGGGATAAAAATTTAACAGAGAATAAACTCTACTTTTTTTGCCTACCTTTTGTAACACGACCATCAACAGTAGCATTGTTTTCATATCTAGTGTCTTAATTTCTGCAAAGAACCTATGATCACGCTATGTGGCCGTCAACCGGTTTTCATCAAATTTTCTAACAAAAAACGGACTAATTTTAGTTTTTAATTTCGTTTAACCCTATTCTCGCGAAATAAACGTAATTTCATATCAATAATAATTAGTTTTTTTAAAGTTTTTGAAGCTCCAGCGTGTTAGGTAAGGCCATCAGGTTAAAAGTCTAGAAATAATAGTTAATTTATCCAGTGACTCGGTCTCTGAACGTCTTTATTTATGATAGTTTGCTTAAAAGCGACGTTTGCACCTAAAACTCTATTGCATACTGGCGTCTTGGCGCTATCGTTTATTGCACTATTATCAATTGTCCAAGTAAGTGGATCTACACTACTTGGTATTCTTTTGGGAGAAAATTATTATGGATCGTCGCTCATTTCTGAAAACATCTGCCCTTGGTGGCGGTGTTGCCGCTGCTACATCATTGGCAGCCCCTGCAATCGCGGGTGGTCATGCTAAAACTCTAACTATGGTAACGTCATGGCCACGCGGCTTTGCTGTTCTAGATGATGCTGCCACTTACTTTAATGAAGCTGTCAACGCTATGTCTGGCGGAGACCTAGTCATTGAGAAAAAAGCTCCGGGTGAACTGGTTGGTGCGCTTGAAGTTTTTGATGCCGTTACTGCTGGTCAGGCTGACATGTACCACTCAGCTGATTATTATTTCTTGGGCCAACACCCGGGTTATGCGTTTTTTACGGCTGTGCCTTTTGGCGCCACGGCTCAAGAGCTTACAAACTGGTATTATCATGACGGTGGCCAGGTCCTGCATGACGAACTAGGTCAAATTTTTGGTCTGAAATCTTTCTTGGCTGGCAACTCGGGTTCTCAGTCTGGTGGTTGGTTCCGCAAGGAAATCAAAACCGCACAAGATTTAGCGGGTCTGCGGTTCCGCATGCCAGGCTTGGGCGGTCAGGTTTTAGGTAAACTGGGCGTATCTGTGCAAAACATCCCAGGCGGTGAGCTTTATCAAGCGCTGTCCTCCGGAGCTTTGGACGGTCTTGAGTGGGTAGGTCCATTTGCTGATGAACGCGCTGGCTTCCAAGAAGTTGCAAAAATTTACTACACTGCGGGTTTCCATGAGCCAGGTTCAGGCCTTGCAATGGGCATGAACTTGGATGTCTGGAATGATCTATCTGATCAGCACAAAGCCATTATTGATAATGCGACTAAAGCCACGACGCAATACCAATTGTCACAAACTCTGGCCAACAACGGCGCCGCATTGGCACGTTTGCAGGCGCAGGGTGTCCAAACACTTCAATTCTCTGATGATGTTTGGGACGCATTCGGTGCAGCTTCCAAAGAAGTTCTGGATGAAAACATGGGTGACGAATTATTTGCACGTATCCGCAATTCATTCGACGCATCCTTGGCAAAATCTTCTGATTGGCTCTTGAAATCCGATGGTGAGTTTGTTGCTCAGCGTAACCGTGTTTTGGCCAACGGCTAAGTTAAAATTATGGGCTCTGGGCAACTGGAGCCCTTTTTTTATTTGCCTGTCACCCGAGTTAAAGGATGGGCCAATTATTTAGGGGGGATGAAAGTTGGACTGGATTATCTGGTTTTTCCAAAGTCTTGTAATAGCTTTTTACAATTTTGGGTATGCTATCACCCATCCCATGCAGTGGCTGGATTGGAGCAACGGCAAAGCCGTGATGCGCTTCATTTACTACGGCGCCTCTGCTGAGTTGTTTTTCGTAGCCATGGCCGCGTTCTTGGTGCTGACAATCGTCGGCGTGTGGCGTAACTCATTATTATGGGGCGTGGTGCGCGGGTTGGAATGGTTTGCCAATACGGTTGGGCGACTGGCTGCTTGGGCTGGTCTATTAATGGTTTTACAACAAATTGTTATAGTGTTTATCCAACGAATTTTCCTCGAGGCACAAATAACTTTTGGCATGGGTGTTGCCTTAGATAAAGATATCAGCTGGTATGCTGAAGAGCTGAAGTTCTATAATGCTATGATAGTTTGTCTCTGTGCTGCCTATACCTTTGTGCAGGGTGGGCATGTGCGGGTTGATCTGGTCTATTCGGTTGTGAGCTATCGCGCCAAAAAGACTATCGATATGTTTGGTAGCATGTTTTTCATGATCCCATCGGCGATCCTGACCTATATGTATTCATGGTATTTCCTCTGGCGGCATTTAGTGACGCCGAAGGTTTCGGCGAGTGACACATTGCAACGTTTGGTGGATGGAAAATCCCGAGCGTTCAAATGGAATGTAGAGACCATAGGCTTTTCGCCCAATGGCTTTAATGCCTATTTCTTATTCAAACTCTTGCTCGTGATTTTCTGCGTGATGATCATGTTGCAAGCAGTGGCCTTCTTCTATCGCTCCTATCTGGAACGAAAAGAAGGAGAGGCCGCAGAAGGTAAATATCTTGACCGAGACGTCCTCGGCGATGACGTGGCCGAATTGGCCGCAGAAACACATTAGGGGCAGGGATGATGTTTTTTGGATTAGATGGCGTCGAAGTAGGTCTATTGATCGTTTTCCTATGCCTGTTTGGTGGAATTCTATCTGGCTTCCCAGTGGCCTTTGCCATTGGAGGGGCTGCGGTGATCTCTTTTGGGATTATTGCTGTTTTGGACAGCAGCGGTCTGTTGCTGCACCAAGCTATTGATAAATCATCAGCAGAATTTGGAGCCTTAATGGGCCAGGGCGTTCGAGCGGATACGATTAGCGTGTTTCGATACCCCGAATTGCCGCGTATCAAGGTGCCTGTATTTCAAAAAGGTTGGGAAGTGGCTCTAGATCGCAATGTATCTTTCATTGTGAACCGGATCAACGAGCGGGTTCTGGCCGGGCAGTCGATTGAGACATTGCTGGCCGTTTTGATGTTTGTTTTGATGGGCATCACCCTTGAACGCTCAAAGATTGCCAATGATTTGCTGACAACTATGGCGCGGGTATTTGGCCCTCTGCCGGGAGGTTTAGCGGTCTCTGTTGTGGTCGTGGGGGCATTTTTGGCCGCCTCTACGGGGATTGTGGGGGCCACGGTTGTGACCATGGGCTTGCTGAGCCTGCCCACGATGCTGCGAAATGGATATTCACCAGAGCTATCAACGGGGGTGATTGCGGCCTCAGGTACACTTGGACAGATTATACCACCTTCAATTGTAATCGTATTGCTTGGTACTCTTGCTGGAGATCTATATTCCCGCGCTCAAGAAGTGCGGGCGCGAACTGCGGGCTGTACCGATGCTTTGACCTATTTGGGCGAACCTGCTGTTGTATCTGTTGGCACGCTGTTTCAGGCAGCTCTTTTGCCCGGAATCATGCTGGCTGTCCTCTATGCGGGCTATGCCTTTGTCTATGCTTTGTTCAATCCATCCAAGGCTCCAGCGGTTAAGATGGGTGGCGGGTCTGGTGAGCCGATTGGTCGCAATCATGGTTTGCAGTGGTTCTTGGCCGCTCCAATTGCGTTGATCGGTGGCGCCATTCTTTTAGGGCAGGTCAATATGATTGGCTCGCAGGATATCTCTGTTTCTTCACGCTCGGCTCTGAGCGAGGGCGCGTCTCTTCGTACCAATGTGGGGGTGGACTGTCAGGCGTCAATGATTGATTTGCACGGACAAGAGGCCTGGAATGTCGCTATCTCCGAGCAGCAAGCGATTGCAGATTCTGGCGGTGCCGTTCAAAGCCGCGCTTTGACTGGCGATGAGATCAATACTAATATCGCCAAGCGGGTCAGCGATGCGGCTCCGATTGGTTTGGGTATTGCTGTTGGATTGATCTTGATGACCCTGGTTCTGACCACAGCACGGGGTGTGGCGCCAAGCCAAGATTTCCGGCCCCTGGTGGTTGGCTTTGCAGGGGTGGCTTTGACTATACTGTTTGACATAGTGTTGATCAGCCCACTGACCTCTCCGGGTGTTACTCTGATCTTGTTGGTCCCGCCAATAGTGTTGATCCTATATGGTCTGCGCACAGCAGTTGTCCGTTTGGCTGAAAACGAGCTGATCCGGGTGGTGTTTCCACCGCTAATTCTGATTGTGGCGGTTTTGGGGTCTATCCTTGGCGGTATCACTAACCCAACCCCAGCCGCGGCTTTGGGGGCAGGTGGGGCGATTATGCTGGCGGCCTTCCGCAAGCTGAAAGATGAGAACAAGTCACCCAAAATTATCATTGGATCTGCTTTTGCTATGGTGATTATGTTACTGGTCGGCCTGAACTTTGATTTGAGAATTCGCTATGAGGGCGCATCTGCTGAAAATTGGATTGCATTTTTTGTGGCACAGGCTGCATACTTATATGCCCTGTTTGGTTTAATTTATGCCTGTTGGACGCTGTTCCGCTCCGGTGTGCTTAGTCCCGTGGTGCGCGAGACTGCCAAAGTGACCTCGATGGTGTTTACTATTTTGATTGGGTCGCAATTACTCAATCTTGTGGTCATCAGCTTTGGTGGCGAGCATTATATTCAGGACTTCCTCAAGAGCTTTGATAATGAGTTTACGGTCTTCTTGATCGTGATGCTGGTGTTGTTCGTTTTGGGGTTTGTACTTGATTTCCTCGAAATCATCTACATTGTGATCCCGATTGTGGGACCGGTGATTTACGGTGGCACGATGGATCCAAAATGGGTCACCATTATGATTGCTGTAAACCTGCAAACGTCCTTCCTGACACCACCCTTCGGCTTCGCACTGTTTTATCTGCGCGGTGTTGCTCCGAAA
>JAPKEA010000044.1 GCA_028822275.1 Planktomarina sp.
CCCCACACGGACTCGAACCGCGGACCTACTGATTACAAATCAGTTGCTCTACCATCTGAGCTATAGGGGCACTTCGCGGCTGGTTAAGACATAAATTCTTAACAGGCAAGCCCTATCGGTTCGCTTTTGCCAAAAGAATTATAGCTCCCAATGAAAAGAGAACAATAAATAACGCTCCAGGGGCTACTCCGTTAAAATTTTCAAGGCTGGCTTGCCCATAAATATGAGTTGAAAGTGTCTCGAAGTTAAAAGGGCGAAGCAATAGGGTAGCAGGCAACTCTTTCAAAGAATCAACAAAAACCAAAACTAAGGCTGAGCTAAGACTTCCACGCATCAAGGGCTGGTAAATGCGCCAAACCAACGTTTTCTTGCTAGCCCCCAAAGAACGTGCAGCTGCAGGAATATTTGATGATATTGAAGACAGGCCTGCCTCTGCAGCACCAACTCCAATAGCAAAAAAGCGAACAGAGTATGCAATTACCAATGCTGCAGCACTGCCAGTTAATAGCAAACCAGGATCTATTCCAAAAACTTCCAAAACGCGATCTGCAAACCAATTATCAAACGCCGCCAAGGGTAATAGTATTCCAAGTCCCAACACTGCCCCGGGGAAGGCATATCCTAAAGTTGTAGATGTAATGGCATGGCGCCTCCAACGTTGTTGACGCCCTTGAAAACCGACAACCATAATTCCTGCCAAAGTTACGACAAGAATAGAACTCACGCCGCCAAGTACTAAGCTGTGTGAAGCTGCACGCCACAGGCTTGTCCCACCCCAAAACGCACCACCTGTAAGCGTGGGCTCGATTAAAACGAACAACGGCAGAGCAAAACCCAGTAGAATTGGAAGCACGCAAAATGCCAGAGATACATAAGCAATTCTGATCCGTGGAATTTGAGGATGGATACGCGCTATCTGTCGACCTGATTTATTAAAACGTGCACCTTTACGACCAATTTTTTCAACTAATAATAGAGCGGCAACTATCATGACAGCAAAACATGCAAGCTGCGCCGCTGCACCTGCGTTATAGCTCTCAAGCCAAAGTGAGAATATACCTGTAGTTAATGTTTGAACTGCAAAATAATCTACAGTGCCAAAATCATTTATAGTCTCCATCATTACGATGGCTGTACCTGCAGCTATTGCTGGTCGTGCCTGCGGCAATGCTACCCTCAAGAATTGCTTTGCAAAACCTAAGCCCAGGGTACGCGCCACATCTTGCCCACTCGCTGGCAACTCTCTGAAAGAAGCGCGGGCCAACAGATAAACATAAGGATATAGGGTGAGAGACAAAACTAAAATAGCACCAGGCAAAGATCTGATATTTGGAAACCAATAATCTCGTGAGGAGTTCCAGCTCATTAGATCGCGCATAAACGTCTGTACTGGCCCTGCGAATTCGAGCAACTCCACCCAAGAATAAGCAGCCACAAATGACGGCATAGCGAGCGGCAGGAACAGGGCGTATTGAATAACTTTACGTCCGGGGAACTCAAGATGGGTTACAACGAAGGCAAGCCCAGTTCCCAGCACCATACTCAGCCCTCCAACACCTGCCATTAAAATCAGGCTATTCCAAAGATAACGTGGAAGTACCGTCGCAAATAGATGCGACCACTGAGTGCTTTCGGCTCCTAATGCCAACCAAAGAATGGAAAAAATAGGTAATAAAACAATTAAGCCTAAACCAATTGAAAGTAACATTCCCGTTGGAATTGGATATTTCATTTTCCGGGACACCTGATCTCCATTTTAAACAAGCAGGTTTTTTCTATTAATAAACGGCTACTATAATTCACTGACAAAGTATTTCTCAAAAAACCTTTGCTAATTTATAATCGTCTATCACATTGAGGCTGATTGCACAGACGTTGATGCTGTTTTGAAATCCCCTTTGGCGAAAATCCCTGGCTGGACAGACGTTATCATAAAAGATGCATTCAGGGTGTACGACAAAAAGTGAGTATTGATTAAAAAAAAAGATGTTTTCGATCTGAAACTGAATTTCAGAACTACATGCCTAAAGCTTCTTTGTACATTTCCATAATTGCTTCTTCTTCAGCAATATCATTAGCGTCACGCCTCCGAATGGAGATCAATTTGCGCAGGACTTTGGTGTCATATCCACGGCCTTTAGCTTCAGCCATCACTTCTTTTTGCTGTTCAGCTAGGTCCTTCTTTTCAGCATCTAAACGTTCAATACGCTCAATAAATTGACGCAATTCATCTGCAGTCACTCGGTAACTACTATCGATTTCTGACATGGTATGCTCCGTAAGAAAATAGTGGTGAGAAAGCGTTACCCTTCGCTTTGGTCTTGCACAAGGCGCTATCCTTCGCAACTGTGCCATAAATCAAAATTCGGAGAACAAGATGGATTGGCTGATCATCCCTGGCATTATCATTACCTGTATCGGGCTCGCTTTATTGTCATATACAATTAGGCTTATTTTTAGGGCTAAAAGACAAGGCCTTAGCGAAGCCGACATACAAGCACAGCTGCAGGCAGCAATCACGTGGAATTTAGGAGCTATGGGATGTTCAGGATTGGGACTTATGACAGTTGCTGTTGGCGTATTATTATAACAGGTCAGGCATAGTCCAAAAAATTTGTTACCGTGAAGGATGTTTTGACTATAATTGAAAATATTATGCATTTTGTGAGGCTTCATGATTATAAATAAGATTTCATCAGAATACTCAGTATCAGCACAAATTTGCGCCGATGATCTTCCAGACATCGTTGCTGCCGGTTTCAAATCTATTATTTGCAATCGACCAGACACAGAAAATCCAACAAATTTGCAGATCGAGGCTTTAAAGCTTCCCACCACAGCTGCTGGATTGGAATTTGCAGAAAACGTATTCGGCCCATCCACCTTCGGAATGGATAAAATAGACCGGCAAACTCAACTTTTGGTCGAAATGTCTAGGCCAGTTTTAGCGTACTGTGCATCTGGAAATAGGTGCAGTATTATTTGGGCATTTGCAAAAGCTGGTATGATTGAAACCAATGCTATTTTAGAGGCAACAGAGGCCGCAGGGTTTCGGCTTTCACATCTACGACCACAATTAGAGGCCCTAGCGCTCAGTCGCGCAGCAAAATAATGCAAAAGGGTTGTCTATCTCCCTTCATGCGAGACAGATCTTAAGTTTTTTATTCAAGGACCAATTTTCATGGCCAACACACTATTTCCACCTTCCGCTGACTTTTCCAAAAATGCTCATGTCAACAGATTTTCTTACGGTGAGATGTATGCTGCATCACTTGCAGACCCAGAATCTTTTTGGGCGGAACAAGGTGAAAGGTTAGATTGGATAACTCCATTTAAGAAAGTTAAAAATACCACCTTTGAGCATGCTAGCGTATCAATTAAATGGTATGAGGATGGTGAGTTAAATGTCTCAACAAATTGTATTGATCGACATTTAGAAAGCCGTGGAGATCAAACGGCGATCATTTGGGAGGGCGACAATCCGAATGATAGCAAAAGCATTTCCTACAATGAATTGCATAGAAAAGTCTGTAAACTTGCAAATATTTTCAAGACGCTCGGCGTGGCTAAAGGCGACCGGGTTGTTATGTATATGCCAATGATACCTGAAGCAGCCTACGCAATGTTGGCATGTAATAGGATCGGTGCAGTGCATTCAATTGTTTTCGGTGGATTCTCTCCTGAGGCACTTAGTGCACGGATTGCAGCCTGCGACGCAAAATTAGTTGTAACCGCGGACCAAGCGCCGCGAGGTGGTAAAGATACGCCTCTTAAGGCCAATGTTGATAAAGCTTTAGAAATATGTGGCGATGTTACAACTCTAGTTGTTGAGCGCACCGGCGCAGATCTTCCATCAAAACCAGGGCGTGACCACAAGTACTCAGAGATGATGGAAAGTGCTTCAGCGGAATGTCCGCCTGAAATTATGAACGCCGAAGATCCCTTGTTTATACTTTATACTTCTGGATCAACTGGCGCACCAAAGGGCGTCGTTCATACTACTGCAGGCTATCTAGTTTATGCTTCAATGACCCACCAATATACGTTTGATTACCATGATGAAGATGTATTCTGGTGCACAGCTGATGTAGGCTGGGTCACAGGTCACAGTTACATCATCTATGGACCACTAGCGAACGGCGCTACAACTTTAATGTTTGAAGGGATACCGACTTATCCAGATGCTGGTCGGTTCTGGGCCGTATGTGAGAAGCATAAGGTCAATCAATTTTACACAGCGCCAACTGCAATCCGCGCGCTTATGGGCCAAGGAAAAAGCTTCGTCGAAAAATATGATCTCTCCGCTATTAAGGTTTTGGGTACTGTCGGTGAGCCAATCAACCCAGAGGCTTGGAACTGGTACAATGAAGTGGTTGGAAAGGGTAAAGCCCCAATAGTGGACACATGGTGGCAAACTGAAACGGGCGGCCACATGATGACCCCACTACCTGGAGCCACCGATACAAAGCCAGGATCATGCACTTTCCCCTTTTTCGGGATCCAACCCGTTATTTTGGACCCAACTACCGGCGCTGAACTCCACGAGAAAGAGGCCTCCGGGGTATTATGTATTAAAGACAGCTGGCCAGGCCAAATGCGCACAGTTTGGGGCGATCATGATCGTTTCATATCCGCATATTTTAGCGACTACAAAGGCTACTACTTCACTGGAGATGGATGCCGTCGCGATGCAGACGGTTATTACTGGATCACAGGTCGTGTTGACGATGTGATCAACGTGTCCGGACATAGAATGGGTACGGCAGAAGTCGAAAGCGCATTGGTAGCGCACCCTAAGGTCTCCGAATCTGCTGTGGTCGGGTATCCTCACTCTATTAAAGGCCAAGGCATCTATTGCTATGTGACACTCATGGCGGGGCAAAAGCCAACAGAAGAGCTGCGCCATGAATTGCGAAATTGGGTCCGCAAAGAAATTGGACCAATCGCAAGCCCAGACATACTTCAGTGGGCCCCAGGGCTACCAAAAACACGATCTGGGAAAATTATGCGTCGTATTTTGAGAAAAATCGCAGAAGATGATTTTGGAGCTTTAGGTGATACATCAACCCTTGCTGACCCGTCAGTAGTCGACGATTTAATCGAAAATCGCATGAACCGGGGCTAAATTTTAAGCATTGCAACAATAATGATCGTCTTCCACTTTCATTGTTGATGGCTTATACGGAGATAAATAGCGCTGAAAAGACGCAAAAGGGATCACATGACTAAAAAAGCAAATGAAACCGACGTAATATTCATTCAAGCCTTGGCTGAATTGCTAAGTGCGCAAGATTTGACTGAAATTGAAGTAAATCGGAATTATGGCGAAGATGACAGTCTAAATGTTCGTATTTCAAAAACTCAAAACTTTGTTCAAATGGCCCCAGCACCAGCAATGATCGCACCTGCTGTTTCACCTGCGCCGGCAGTCTCAGAGGCGGCTGAAGATCCTGCATCACACCCAGGGGCAGTAAGCTCCCCTATGGTTGGCACAGTTTATATGCAGGCAGAACCAGACACGCCTGCCTTTATTACTGTGGGTAGCAAAGTATCCGAAGGCGATACGATTTTGATTATCGAAGCGATGAAAACAATGAACCAGATCCCAGCACCACACAGCGGTACTGTAAAGCGGATTTTGGTGGAAGATGGCGCACCTGTTGAATACGGCTCACCAATGGTAATTATCGAATAATGTTCAAGAAAATTCTTGTAGCCAACCGGGGCGAAATCGCCCTTCGCGTTATTCGCGCCGCACGTGAAATGGGCATAAGCAGCGTGGCTGTCCATTCAACAGCTGACAGTGATGCTATGCATGTCCGTATGGCCGACGAGTCCGTTTGTATTGGACCAGCACCCGGTAGTGACAGCTACCTGTCAATTCCAGCGATCATCGCTGCCGCAGAAATCACAGGCGCAGATGCAATCCATCCAGGCTATGGTTTTTTATCAGAAAATTCTGTGTTTGTCCAAGCACTTCAGGATCACGATATCGGCTTTATTGGCCCAACGGCGGAACATATCCGCATTATGGGTGATAAAATCAGCGCAAAAGATACAATGAAGGATCTTGGGGTGCCCTGCGTTCCAGGCTCTGATGGGGGTGTGGAAAGCTTGGACGACGCGCTGAAAATTGGTGAAGAAGTTGGCTATCCCGTTATCATTAAAGCAACAGCGGGTGGCGGTGGCCGTGGTATGAAAGTTGCCAAATCCGCCGCGGAAATGCCAATAGCGTTCCGCTCAGCTCGCGCGGAGGGCAAGTCTGCCTTTGGGAATGACGAGGTCTATATTGAGAAGTATCTCACAACACCCCGCCATATCGAAATTCAAGTTTTTGGTGATGGCAAGGGTAAAGCAGTTCACCTTGGTGAACGAGATTGCTCACTTCAAAGGCGTCACCAAAAGGTCTTTGAGGAGGCCCCTGGCCCCTCAATGAGTGCAGAGAAACGTGCTGCCATTGGAAAAGTTTGCGCGGATGCTGTCGCTCGAATTAACTACATTGGTGCAGGTACAATTGAGTTTCTTTACGAAAAAGATGAATTCTTTTTTATTGAGATGAACACACGGTTGCAAGTCGAGCACCCAGTGACTGAAGCAATCTTTGGTGTTGATTTGGTGCGTGAGCAAATCCGTGTGGCAGAGGGGCATGATCTGTCGTTTAGACAAGATGACCTTGTGATCAACGGGCACGCGATTGAAGTTCGCATTAACGCAGAAACCTTTCCAGGCTTTGCCCCACGCCCTGGCAGGGTCAACGCCTACCATGCGCCGGGTGGTCTTGGAGTGCGTATGGATTCCGCTCTCTATGCTGGATATTCTATTCCACCTTATTACGATAGCTTAATAGGCAAACTTATTGTCCATGGTCGCGACCGAGTTTCTGCCTTAGCGCGTCTTGATCGTGCTTTAGACGAATTAATCATTGATGGTATCGAAACCTCAATTCCTTTGTTCCATGCCTTATTGCAGGAACCTGAAGTACTTTCAGGCAACTACAACATTCACTGGCTTGAAAACTGGCTGGAAACCAAGTTCACTGAGAAATGAGGCAAGACGCCTTGGATCCACAGCTGATGCTGCAAGCTTATGCGCAGGGCATTTTTCCAATGGCAGAAACATCAATGGACCCAGAACTATTCTGGATGGACCCAGAATACCGCGGTGTTTTTCCTATAGATAAATTTCGGATTTCGCGCAGCATGAGCCGCTTTATGCTCAAAAATAAACTATCAGCTACGTTAAATCATAGTTTTGAGGTAGTTCTTGCACTCTGTGCCGATCGTAAAGAAACTTGGATTAACCCCACCCTACAAGCTTTTTACAATCAACTTCATGTTGCTAATCGGTGCCATAGTCTGGAAGTTTGGCAAGGTCATAACCTTATAGGTGGAGTTTTTGGCCTAACAATTGGGGGAGCTTTTTTTGGGGAGAGCATGTTCTCAAAACGAGACAATGGCTCAAAGGCCGCATTGGCATTTCTAACTACACACCTACAAAAATGCGGATTTACTCTCTTTGATACTCAATTTATTACCGACCATTTAGCAAGTTTAGGTGCAGTAGAAATCACACGGGCAGCCTATCGACGTCAGTTGGCGCAGGCAATTGAATTACCAGTGTCAATCATATCTCAGCCCTTACCAAGCCTTCAGGACGTTTTACAGCGCAGAACCCAAACATCATAGCGCGGGTGCTCTAATGCGTTTAAAGCAGGTGAGGATCCAACCATCCAACCCTCAAACAATTGATCAGTATTACGAGTGTCATAAATATTGAACAAAGCAAAAGCATCGAGGCTAATTTGACCCTTTGGATATCGGCAAGCTTGAAGGTGAACATCAAGTCCACCCACGGTCAAAGGAAAACCAACGGTGATAAGATGAGTTTCCAAGCGGCCAGTTGTTCGATCCAGCCATCTAATTTCTGCGGCAGTCGTTTCTTCAGCGTCCTGAGCTAAAACCAGACCAGGAACTAAAAGGCAAAATAAACAAAATAGCCTTGTCATTCACCCCCACCACTAGTTGTAAATTTCATAAGGAGATTCAGAAGACTAACAGATCCTTGCGTATCTAAGATCACATCATCAGGTTTAAAATTAAACGGTGAGCCTCCAGGTTGGATCTCCACAAAATTACCACCGAGTAAACCTTCAGATGCAATTAAAACTGCCGAATCATCAGGGAGTAAAATACCGTTGGAAACAGAAATCTGAACTTCGGCGCGGAAGTTTTGAGAGTTTAAATGGATCTTGGAGACCTTGCCTACGTTCACTCCAGCCATGCGAACATCTGTCCCAACCGAAACTCCTTCAACTGATCTAAAGCTTGCATTCAAAGTATATGTTTCTCCGTTTGAACTCCAACCACCACGTTGAAAGCCAACGACTGCAAAGCCTATAGCCACGAGCAGCACAAAAGTACCAATAAGGAATTCAGTCCAAGACGCGCGCACTGATCTAGTCTGGCGACCAAGCCTCGTAGTCGCTACGCGACTGCGGGACGGCCTGGCGTAATGAGCCTGCGGGTATGTATGCCTCGTTTGTTCCAGTTAAATTCGCTTGATGCGGCTTTTCCCAGGATTTACGGATCAACGGTGTTTTGTTAGGAGGGTCAGGCCAAGTATGGTGCAACCAACCATGCCATTCGGGGTTCACACGGCTCGCTTCGGCTTCACCATTAAAGATCACCCACCTCTTAACACCGTCCTTGGTCTGGTAAAAAATATTGCCAACTTCGTCCTCACCCACTTTCACGCCTTTGCGCCAAGTAAACAATTGAGTATTCAATGTTTGACCGTTCCACCAAGTTACTGCGCGCAAAAGATTAGAAACAATGCCCATGGGTACCTCCATTTACAGCAAGGTATGCCTTAGTTACTTACAAGCGTCTAGTGGTTGTAGTTAAGCAGTCAAAAAACGGCAGTAATGCGATTAAGTTCTGCCGTTTCCTTAAATATATGGACCAGCTCAACTCGCGGAGGCAGGCTCGAGCTTACTTTCACCGTGGATCATCAAGGGTGTCGCAACAGAGTTTACCGCCTCCTCATTCACAACAACCTCCTCAACGCTTTCTTGGCTCGGGAGATCAAACATTGTATCAAGCAGGATATCTTCCAAAATAGATCGCAAACCGCGCGCGCCTGTTTTGCGTTTAATCGCCCGTTTAGCAATGGCAACAAGGGCTTCATCCGTAAATGTTAAAGTCACGTCTTCCAGTTCAAAAAGAAGTTGATACTGCTTAATCAAAGCATTTTTCGGCTTGGTCAGAATTGTTACTAAAGATTCTTCATCTAAATCTGTCAAAGTGGCAATAACCGGCAAACGGCCTACAAATTCTGGAATGAGACCAAATTTGAGCAGATCCTCAGGTTCTAATTCCGAAAATACTTCGCCAACGCCGCGGCTATCGTTCTCTTTTACATCAGCACCAAAACCTATTGATGAACCTTTGCCACGCGCTGAAATAATTTTATCTAGCCCAGCAAATGCGCCACCGCAAATAAACAAGATATTGGTTGTATCAACTTGTAAAAACTCTTGCTGCGGATGCTTACGACCACCTTGTGGCGGGACACTTGCGACAGTGCCCTCCATAATCTTAAGCAATGCCTGCTGTACCCCTTCCCCAGAAACATCCCGTGTAATCGATGGATTGTCTGATTTGCGTGTGATTTTATCAACTTCATCAATATAAACAATTCCGCGCTGAGCGCGTTCAACGTTATACTCACTTGCCTGTAATAATTTTAAAATTATGTTTTCCACATCTTCACCAACATAACCAGCTTCGGTCAATGTGGTTGCGTCGGCCATCGTAAACGGAACATCCAAAATTCGAGCCAAGGTTTGCGCCAATAAAGTTTTACCGCAACCCGTTGGGCCTATCAACATTATATTGGATTTCGCCAACTCAATTTCGTCAGATTTTGCGGAATGGTTTAGGCGCTTGTAGTGGTTATGAACCGCAACAGAAAGTACACGTTTTGCGTGTATTTGACCAATCACGTAATCATCTAGAACTTGACAAATTTCAGCAGGCGCAGGCACGCCCTCTGAAGCCTTCAGACCGGTCGCTTTGGTTTCCTCGCGAATGATATCCATGCAGAGCTCTACACACTCATCACAAATAAATACTGTTGGGCCCGCAATTAGCTTGCGTACCTCATGCTGGCTCTTGCCGCAGAAACTGCAGTAAAGGGTGTTTTTACTGTCGCCGCTTGAACTCTCAGCCATGTGTCACCTTTTCACCGTTCAGTACTCTAAAATTGCAAACTTATATGATTGTTTTATTATAAAATCAGGTAGAGCTTATGCCACGAGGATTAAAGCCACAACCTGATATTATTTTTCAATAAAGTTACGCTTCACCTTCTTTGCGATTTTCGACTATCTCGTCAATTAAACCCCAAGCCTTAGCGTCTTCTGGTGACATAAAGTTATCACGTTCTAACGCGGTTTCAACAGAGTCATAATCTTGACCTGTGTGACGGACATAGATCTCGTTTAAACGTCGTTTTAGTTTTTGCGTAAACTCAGCGTGGATCATAATGTCTGTCGCTTGCCCCTGATATCCACCTGAAGGTTGATGGACCATTATCGAAGAATTTGGCAACGAAAATCTCATATCCTTTGCACCAGCGGTCAGCAAAAGAGATCCCATAGAAGCCGCTTGACCAACACAAAGAGTGCTGACCTTGGGCTTAATGTACTGCATTGTATCATAGATCGACAAACCGGCCGTCACAACACCACCAGGAGAATTGATATACATGCTTATGTCTTTTGATGGGTTTTCCGCTTCAAGGTGAAGTAATTGCGCTATGATCAGAGTACTCATTCCGTCATGCACAGGTCCATTTACAAAAATAATGCGCTCTTTAAGTAAGCGTGAGAAAATATCATAGGCGCGTTCCCCACGACTGGTCTGCTCCACCACCATAGGGACAAGGTTCATGTAGGTTTCTACTGGGTCGTTCATTTGGTCCGCCTCCTGCTCTAAAATTACGCATATCGCCGATGTCTTTTTAGTGTCTTAGTGTTGTGCTCCAGGTAGAACAAGGGGTGTACATCTTTTTGATGAAATTTGATCTAAAGAGCCCGTGTAATTTATTCATTCCATTCAACATTTATGCTGAAAAAACTCATTTACTTTAGTACAAAAAAGTTCTCCATGTTATCCTGAATAAGCGAAATTTGGGAAGCCCGCTCAACAAGGCGGTCTGTTCGTCATTTTAAATTGAAGACAAGTGGCCACCTTTTGTCTGAATGGTGCTAGGCAAAACCGTACACAAGAGGGTCAATTATTCCACCGTTCATAGCGGGAGCTAACTCAAATCTTAGGTCAAAAATAATACAAGGTGCGCTTGTGTTAAAACCATGCCAAATATTAGGAACATGTCCATAGCTATATAGGGCAACACAATTCATAGGAAACCAAATGTATCCGCTAGAAGGCTTAAAAGTAATAGAACTTGCACGCGTGTTGGCCGGCCCTTGGATTGGTCAGACCTTGGCTGATTTGGGCGCAGATGTCGTGAAGGTAGAAAGCCCAGAGGGTGACGATACCCGTGATTGGGGCGATAATATTGTAACCAAAGGCAATGACGAATCCGCTGCATATTTCCACAGCACCAACCGCGGAAAACAGGGTATTACTGTCAACTTCAATAATTCAGATCAGCTGGCTAAACTTAAGTCTGTGATTGCATCTGCAGACGTCCTCATTGAGAACTTTAAAGTTGGGGGCCTTGAGAAATTTGGCCTTGATTACAAAGCGCTTTCCAAAAAAAATCCAAAGCTTATATACTGCTCCGTAACAGGATTTGGGCAGGATGGTCCGCGGGCACACAAAGCTGGCTATGATTTTATGATCCAAGGCATGTCAGGTATTATGGATATTACTGGTGAACCTGGCGGAATGCCTCAAAAAGTTGGCGTGGCTTTTGCTGATATATTTACCGGTCTTTATGGGGTTATTGGAATTCAAGCGGCATTGGTACAGCGCGCAAGGACAGGCAAAGGCCAACATATTGATATGGCTCTGTTCGACTGCATGCTCGCAGCCCAAGCCAACCAAAATCTAAACTATTTAATCTCAGGAGAAAGTCCCCAGCGGATGGGCAATGCCCATCCAAGCATTGTACCCTACCAAGTGTTTCCAGTTAGTGACGGGCATATCGTTATTGCCTGCGGCAACAATCGTCAATTTCACAATTTAGCCACGGCACTTGGCCGCAAAGAATGGATTAAAAATCCAATTTTTTATGATAATATAACGCGGATTGCAAACCGCATTGAAGTTGCGTCAGCGATCACTGCCGAACTAAATAATTGGGAAAAACTAAAAATACTTCCCGTCTTGGAGGCTGCAGGCGTTCCCTCGGGGCCCATTAACACCATAGCGGAGGCTCTAGAAGATCCACAGACGTTACACCGTAAAATGCGAATTTCACCTGAGGGGATTCCTGGTGTTCGTACCCCAATAAAATTTTCTGACAGTGAATTGCAACTCGTTCGCGCAGCTCCAGGCCTTGGTGAGCATAACAGAGATTGAGTGTACTCTTACTAATTAACCATTGGCAGACTTTCACTGGGGACAAAGTGTAGATATTCAGGCCGCTCCACCAATCAAAACCATCAAAGATACGCAATATTGTTG